>JAITVN010000058.1 GCA_031285775.1 Streptococcaceae bacterium
GCGGGGAGCAGCGCGATGTTGCTGCAGCGCGGCAGGAGATAGGTCATGGAGTAAAAGAAGATTTTCTCGGGCGCAACTTTGAGTGCTTCCGCGAAGCCTTTGAGTTCGTCAGCGAGACCCGGGCACCAGCGATTGAACAGCTCGGTGGCCTCCTTGACCTGAGTGCTTCCGAAGCCTTCCATGCCTTGGCTGTGCAGGGCTTTCAGCGGGGGAATGTCTGCGTATGTTTTACCCAGCTGATAGCCGATGTCGTAGTTCGAGCCAGATAAGCTCAGTGTGTGGGTTTGAAATTTTGTCATGTGGATGTCATGTCCTCTCAATATTTTGTACCATAAGTATATCGGCTTCTAAGGACAGCTGCATGATATTTTCTGCGGTTTTCTCATTGATTTCAGCCTTTTAAAATGTAATAATAAGATGTGAGGTGCGTCCGTTTTGAAGCGTAGAAATTTAGGGAATCTAGGTTCTGCCGCTAGGCAGGTTCTAGATTCATCTAATTTCCTAGCTTCAGGCGCGCCGAACTCAATTAATAAAGAAATGAAAACAAAGCGTATTGATTTTTCGAAGTGGACGAAATCTGATATATCCCTGGCTACACAAATTTGGGGCGAAAAAGAAGTCACTCAATATATTTGTGCGAGTGGTGTGTTTACAAAAGATGACATTGTTGACCGTCTGGCAACAGAAATTAAAAACGACCAGCTGTATGGCATTCAGTACTGGCCGATTTTTGAACGTGAAACTGGCGAATTGATTGGCTGCTGCGGCATCCGGCCTTTTGGTTCTGAGGAGCATGTCTACGAGTTTGGTGTGCATCTGCGGAAAAAATTCTGGCGTAAAGGTTTTGCTGCTGAAGCTGCGAATGCGGTTATCAGCTACAGTTTTCATACCTTAAAAGCTGCAAAGCTCTATGCAGGGCATCATCCCGAGAATCAAGCCTCTGAGAAGCTACTGACTCAGCTTGGCTTTAAATTCATCGGAGAAAACTACTATCCGCCAACCGGACTCTATCATCCGTCTTACGAACTTCTTCCCTAGCTTTCTTCCTCCAGCTCTTTTCTCCGAAATTGAGTCTCAGGTCGATAAGTTTTTATTCTGAAGACAAAAAGGTAAACGTGGAAAATGAAAACGATAGACATGGCAATTTTCACGTGCAGATTGTTTGTTATAAGACAAGGAATTAGCATCACAATTCCTACTGTGAGTAGAATCGTCAGCTTCTGCTTGATTGTTAACGCCTTTTTCTTTCTATAATCTTCAAGGTATTTTTTATATAGTTTCGAATTTTTAAACCAATTCGTCATTCTGTCTGAACTATTTGTGAAAGCATAGAGTGCCAAAAGAAAAAGCGGCGTTGTCGGGAGAATTGGTAAAAATATCCCGACAATTCCAATGACAAGTGCTAAAATTCCTAATCCTAGAAAAAGGATTTTTTTAATTTGATACTTTTTCATTATTTATAAATTTTCCTACCAACTCCACATGATGCGTCTGCGGAAACAAATCTACAGGCTGAACTCGCTCTAGCTGATAACCAGCCTCCTCAAACCTGACCGCATCGCGGGCGAAAGTCGCCGGATTGCAGGAAATATAGACAATCGCGCGCGCCGACATCTGAGCAGCGGTCTTAACAAAGCTCTCGTCCAGACCTTTTCGCGGAGGGTCGACAAAAATAACATCAGGACGCACACCTTGCGCCTGCCATCTGGGCATGACTTCCTCTGCTGTGCCGACTTCGTAATGGACATTGCTGAATCCGTTCAAAGCAGCATTTTCCTTAGCATTTTCAACCGCCGCAGCAACCACCTCCATACCGTAAACCTGCGCCACACGGTCAGCCACGCAAAGTCCCACGGTTCCGATACCGGAGTAGGCGTCTACAATCGTGTCGGTCGGCTTCAAGTCAGCGAAGTCGTAAGCCGTCTGGTAAAGCCTTTCCGCCTGCGTTGAGTTGACTTGGTAGAAGCTTTGGGCGGAAATCTGGAACTTCTTGCCCAGCAGCTCGTCCGTAATGAAGTTCTGTCCATAAATGACCTCAAAGGCCTTGCCGAATATGGCATTACCTCTGTCAGTTTTTATCGAATACTGGATAGATTTAATGCCAGGAAAACGCATGATGACCTGGGAGAAATCAATTTTCACAGCTTTTGACAAAACCAGGACAATCATAATCTCGCCAGTTTTATGGGCACGCCTGACGACAATATTTCTGACCAGCCCCTTGTTCGTTCGCTCGTCATAGGCCGTCAAGCCAGACTCACGCAGAAGGTTTCTTAGATCCAGGATAATTTCGTCAATTTCAGGATTTTGTATATAAAAGTTTTCGATGGGAAGCAGCTGATGTGAGTGTTTCCGGAAAAAGCCGGTAGTGAGCTCGCCGTTCAGGCTTCGGACTGGGATTTGTGCTTTATTGCGGTAACCAGTGACTTCTTCTGCCGGAAAAACATCTGCCACGTGAACGCTGACGCCCGCTTTACTGAGAACAGTCTCTACCTGATGCTTCTTGAACTTCAGCTGCTCATCATAAGTTAAATGCGCCAGATCTGCTATTCCAGTGCGCAAATAATCCATGTTTGTGGATTCGACACGCTTATCGGACTTACTGAGAAATTCCTCAACGCGTGCAAAGCCAAATGTTTTACCGATTTTAGTTACCCGCAGGCGCAGCCATTCTCCAGGCATTGCATTTTCTACAAAAAAGGGGAAATTGTCAGATTTTACCACCCCCAAGCCTTCGTGGGTCAAATCTACTACTTCACCTTCAAATATGTCGTTTTTTTGCATGTTATTAGTATAGCAAAATCTTGCAGGGATAACTAGCTTTTCATTACCTCTTACGAAATCTTTGCTTTTTGAATAAATCTGTGATAGGATATTGCTAACGAGAGCTACACATAAAAAGGACGTGCTTCCAACACGTCCGTGTTGATTATTCTCGGTGAGTGTGCGGCTTAATCCTAGCGGTTAAGCCTT
>JAITVN010000090.1 GCA_031285775.1 Streptococcaceae bacterium
AATAAAATATTGTGGTGATCGCAGCATGGCGATACCGTACTGAACTATTTTATCAGATTTTCTTAAAAATGCAAGTCCAGCGCTTCTTTTTCCGACAAAAAAGTGTAAAATATAATAAAAAATATAAATTGCGATTAATGCAAGCAGTTTCAGCATTATTTTTGTTGGGAAACAGGAGGAAATACAAGAAAAATGGCAATGCAAACCAAAAAGAGAAATGATGTAGACAGCCTTTTGGCCGATTTAGGTGTCTTGGAAATGCCGGACGGTGTTATTTTGCCCGAATCTGAAAGTATGGCGGCCTCAGAATCTGAGGATCCGTACGCAAAATGGCTGACGCCGCAAAGTGAAAGCAGCGAAGAAAACTGAGAAGCAGATTTCAGAAAATAGTTGGATTTTTCAGGTTTGATGAAATAATGTGAGTTGACTTGATTTTAAACCGTATGAAAAGAAGGATTTTTTCACGTCTTCTTGCAGCTTTCTATATCGACTTTAAATGCTTGAGCGAATTGTTTGAAGCCGAATCTTTCACAAAATTCATATATTTCCTCCATGTTTGCGAGCGCTTGCTGATTTCCTTGGTAAAAAGCAACAAGAGATTTATTGAAGATAAGAAATAGTTTAGGCAGCGTCATCAAATCTGGTATTTCATCTAGATTTATCTTCTTGATGACTCGATCAGCTTCGGCGAATCGTTTTCTTTGTACCAAGCAGTCAAGCAAATTGTGAATTAATTCGTAAAATTTTTCTTGAGTGATGACATCTTTGCAGAAAAGGCGAGTTCGCTTAAACAAAACATCAATAAAACTGCTAAGCTGCTGATCTGAAAAAATATTAACAAAAGCAGATGCCAGACGAATTTCAATACGACTCCAATTATTAATTGATAAGAGATAGTTGAAGGCGTAATTGATATCGGCATGTGTCACAATTTTTTCGCGGCTGACGAGTTCAAGGAGTGTTTTTGAATAAATCAGCATCAGCCTGTCTATTGAAGTTCCCTCTTCGGCAAAGCGCTCCTCTTCTAGTTTGATGAATTTTTTCATTTTTTCTGAATTGCTGGCGATTTGAGCCAAAACAATGTCCGCTGTGTATAGCGGATTTTTTGTATTCTGCTTGAGCTGTGCATAGCGATAAAATTCTTCAGGTGTGATGGAAGCATTCTCCAGTGCTGAAAAAAATTTGTCTACGGCCAGTGAAGATTTGCCAGCTTCAAATCGAGACAGAGCCGGCTGTGAAAGACTTACACTTACTATGCTGCTTTGAGAAATTCCTTTGGCGAGTCTGAGTTCCTTGAAAGTTTTTCCGATGAGTTTTATGTCCATATACATTTCCTTTGAGCGATTGTATTCACATTTTTTATAGAATACTCATATTATTCAAATAAATTGTTTTGTCTACTACTTTAATATTTTCTGTCTAAAAGATTTAATTCTAATAAAAGTATATCATTTTTTGGCTGCTATTTTGTCTCTATCTCTGCTTATGCAAATTTGCATGGAAAACAATATAAAATAAAATTAAAATGTGCTATAATTTAACCGTTTCAGACAAAGCAATTATCTTACAACAAGATGAGAAAGAAGGAAAAAATGAAAAAGGGTTTTATCGGATTGCTTGCGGCAGTTTCAATTCTCTCACTAAGTGCCTGCAGCACAAACACTTCATCAAAACCGAGTTCAAGTTCAAGCAGTAAAGCAGTTTCAGCTAAAGCTGCTGCTGAGACTGATGCTCAAACCGTGCTCGATTTCATGTATAAAGGCAATATATCTGGATTTTCTGATGTTTCCGAAGACTCCGCAGATACTGTCAAAGACAACATTATTGAAAAGCTTGAGCAAAAACAAATTGACGCAATGATCGCAAACGGAAATTTGAATGATTATTATCTGGTCGTTGACGGTTCAAATTATACCGCTCAAGAGATCGTGACCAGCTATGCAGAAGCTTACTACAAGCAGATTTCAACTATCGGCAGCGCAAACATTGAGTCTGTGACAGTGTCGGGTAATTCTGCCAAAATAAAAGCGAGTTTCAAGCCAATTGCTGCCTTGTCTGAAGCTAACCCGATCGGAAATGCAAGAACTGAACTTTTCGGCGGACTAGACAATGATACCATCATTCGGCAATCGCAAAATAAGGATGTTGAGACAATCCAGAAACTCATTACACTTGATTTGTACGGAATGTACTACGGACAAATGGGAAAAACAGCTGCCAAAGGTTCAGATGATGTGACCATTAGCTTTACACTCACAAAAAACGGCAGTCATTTTCAAGCGGATGAAGATACGCTGCTTCAACTTGCCAAAGACTCACGTGCACAAGTTTACGCTGAATCAACTGGCGGTACGGAAACTAGCAGTTCAACAGATGAAGTGTAGGTGATGTATGGTATTAGTCTTTAAGAAGAGAGGAAGATGGGTTTTTATCGCTCTGGTTGTTTCATTCTTCGTTGTAGTCCTCAACCTCAAGCATCTTCCCATTGATAATAAATTCGCTTTTCCTTTGATTTTTGCCTTTGCCGCCTTGCTTAACTTTCTTTTCACAATTGTATTTCTTAGAAAGGAAGTGGAGTGGACGGACGAGGAATTCCAACAAATTCTGGAACAGCTGAAAGAACGCCATCCAAAGAGGAAGTGGGGCTCCGAGCTTACGAAATTTGAAAAGCTTAATTACAGTAATTGCAGCTCCCTATTTTTCATCCGAAATAAGAACTGGACGTGGATTTATCTTGGGCTTGCAATTTTGCTGCTCATCTTCTACTTTTTTTATCCGGTATCTTGACAAGATCTTTCCAAAATAAAAAATGCTCAATTAAGGAGGCTGCTGAAAAAGTTCTGATTTGCTCAAACATCATTAATCCAAAAGTAAAAGTCGACAGGTTTTACAAACTTGTCGACTTTTACTTTACCTTCCCATCTTATTTTTCATCTATC
>JAITVN010000097.1 GCA_031285775.1 Streptococcaceae bacterium
AGCCCTAGCAATTTCTAGAAGCTGAAGCTTCTGAAATTGTCTGCGTCCTACGGACGCTGCTGTCCATTCTCGCTATGGCGCGGAACGCGCCAAGTCGAATGGCACGCTTCAAAGCGGGCCTGCTTCACATCTTACTCACAAGCCCATTCTTTTGTAGATGGCATCTACTGAGCGCAGGTGCCAGTGGTAGTCGAAGGCGTCTGCGATTTCTGCTTCTGTGAGGTTATTCTTGATGGTCGGATCTGCTTCTACGAGGTCGCGGAATTGGACGTTTTCGTCCCTTGCGCGTGCGGTCAGCGGCTGTACGGTGTCATAGGCAGCTTCGCGCGAGAGGCCTTTGTCTACGAGTTTGAGCAATAGGCGCTGGCTGTAAATGAGCCCATAGGTGCGATCCATGTTTTTGAGCATGGTGTCTGGGAAAACATGAAGCTGCTTCATGAGTTTTGTCAGGCGACGCAGCATGTAATGTACGAGAGAAGTTGCGTCAGGAAGAATCATGCGCTCAGCGGAGCTGTGCGAGATATCTCGCTCGTGCCAGAGCGGGATGTCTTCAAATGCTGGGGTAACATAGCCACGGACGACACGAGACAAACCGCAGATGTTTTCAAATCCGATAGGGTTGCGCTTGTGCGGCATGGCAGAGGAGCCTTTTTGGCCCTCGGAGAAGCCTTCCTCGACTTCGTGAATTTCAGAGCGGGCGAGGGAGCGCATTTCGACCGAGAGGTTCTCCATGCCGCTGGCAAGCAGGGCGAGGGCTGAGATATAGTCGGCGTGCAGGTCGCGCGGAAGAACCTGTGAGGCGACGGGCTGCAGTTTCAAGCCGAGCGAAGACATGGTGTCGATTTCAACTTCGATTGGGACATTGGCAAATGTACCGACGGCGCCTGAGAGTTTGCCGGTTTCAACGGCGCGTCCAGCGCGCTCAAAGCGGTCGCGGTTGCGCAGTGCTTCTTCGTAGTAGCGGGCCATTTTCAAACCGAAAGTGGTCGGCTCTGCCTGAATACCGTGGGTCCGGCCGATCATGACGGTGTTTTTGTATTTCAGAGTGAGTTCACGTAATTCGTCAATGTAGGCGTCAAGTTCTGCAAGGATTAAGGCGTTAGCTTCTTTAAGGCGCAGTCCTTGTGCAGTGTCGACAACATCGGTAGAAGTTAGTCCATAGTGCACCCATTTGCGTTCATCACCAAGTGATTCGGACACGCAGCGTGTAAATGCGACCACGTCATGATGTGTTGTCTGCTCAATTTCGGCAATACGCGCCACATCGAATGTGGCATTCTTGCGGATCGCGATCGCATCTTCTACGGGAACCAAACCGTAATGCGACCAGGCCTCAGTAGCAGTGTTTTCAACTTCAAGCCAGCTGGCATATTGACTCTCCAGTGACCATATTTTGTTCATTTCAGGTGTGCTGTAACGTTCAAGCATTGTTGATTACCTCTTCCTCCGCAATTTTCCACAGGTCTTTCAAGACGACAGTTGCATCGCGTTCAGGGCCTACGGCAAATGTTGCAATTTCAAGTCCTGTCAGCTCTGACAGGCGATTCAAGTAGTTTAGGGCGTTCTGCGGAAGCTCTTCGAGCGTCCCTACGTTTGTAATGTCCTCTGACCAGCCAGGAAGCTCTTCGTAAATGGGCTCGGCGTCGTAGAGGTCCTGCAATGAAGCGGGGTAGTATTTGATGATTTCATCGTGAAGCTTGTATGCCACACAGATTTTAACGGTCTCAAAGCCGGAGAAAACATCCATGCAGTTGACGGAGAGTTTGGTCAGACCTGAAACGCGGGCGGCATGACGCATGACAACGGCATCGAACCAGCCGATACGGCGCGGACGTCCAGTAGTCACGCCGTATTCATGCGCGATTTCACGGATTTTGTCGCCGATTTCGTTGATTTGCTCAGTCGGGAATGGCCCTTCACCAACACGTGAAGTATAAGCTTTGCAGACGCCGAGAACTTCCTGAATCTTGGAAGGACCGACACCTGCACCAATCGTAGCACCACCAGCAATAGGATTAGAAGAAGTGACGTAAGGATAAGTTCCGTGGTCAATGTCAAGCATGACGCCTTGAGCGCCTTCAAAGAGGACTTTTTTACCTTTACGCAGTTCCTTGTCAATCTGGTAGCTCGTGTCCATGACATAACGCTTGAGTTGCTGGCCATAGCCGTAATACTCTTCGATCAGAGGTGCAGCTTCAATGGCAGGCGCATTGTAGAGCTTTGTAAATATCAGATTTTTTTCTTCAACAATTTCAGTGAGACGCTTTGTCAAGTAGTCTTTGTCAAGTAAATCAGCCACGCGTAAACCGCTGCGCTTGTATTTGTCAACATAAGCTGGACCGATGCCGTTTTTTGTGGTACCGATTTTTGCTGCACCGCGCGCATTTTCCTGAAGCTCGTCAATCGTTTTGTGAAAACTGAATAGGACTTGCGCACGATCAGAAATGCGCAATCCACTGGTATCAACACCTGCATCCTGCAAATATTTCAATTCTTCAAGCACAGCCTGCGGATTGAAAACCACACCATTTGCGATAATCGACAGCTTTGCAGGATCAAAAATACCTGACGGAATGCTGTGTAGAGCGAACTTCTTACCGCCGAATGAGATCGAATGTCCGGCGTTGTTTCCGCCTTGATAGCGCACGATAACGTCCGCTTCCTGCGCGAGGAAATCAGTGATTTTGCCTTTTCCTTCATCGCCCCATTGGCTGCCTACGACTACAATTGCTGGCATAATAATTACTCGTTTCTTTAGTTATTCAGGCAAATTGCTTTTAAGCAAATTACTACTAATTTTAGCGAAATACCTGCTGAGTTACAAGGAAAAGTCCGGATATTTTGTAGAAATCCAGCCTAACGTTCGGATTTTGAACTTTAGCCAGGGCTCCCAGTAGAGAAATGTTTGTCTTTTGAAAATAAATCTGCTGTCATGATACAATGAGAATAATTAAAGTGAGGTGGCGAATGGACAGTCAAACGATTGATAAAGTTAAAAATAAAACTTCGCTGTTGATTGTGGCGGGTATCTTTAATATTCTTCAAGGAATTAGTACACTCTGTCTTGTTCCTTTGCTGAGCAGTTACGGTCGTTATGTAAATAATTCCAGCGGAGATTCTTTTGGTTTCGGGAATCTTATCTATGGCTTTCCCCTCTTGATTTTCGGGTTGATCATTATCCCGCTCGTAATCCTAGCGATGATTTTTCAGTTTGTGTCAATCGTTTTTAAAGCAGATTCTGATAAATATAATAATCTAATGATTCACATCTTATTTTGGATATTAGAGCTGGCAAATCTGTCTGGTACAATTCCCATGGGAATGAACGGTTTTGCAGCTGGAGCAGCTCTATTGCAGTTTGGCTTCTGCTTTTTGGGAATCGCAGAAATTGTATTCGCTGCTCAGGTACTCACTAAAATAAAAAATGAACAAAATGTCCAGTCCGCGGCAACTAGCAATGAACAGATTTAACGAAAATCTCTGCAAATTATGATAAAATATTTACTCAACAATTTGGAGGTCATAAGATGACATTAACAGACACATACACGCTCTCAAACGGCGTTAAAATACCTATGGTAGGATTTGGCACTTGGCAGTCAGCAGACGGCGACGAAGCTTACAATTCAGTAAAATGGGCTTTGGAAGCGGGCTATCGCCACATTGACACAGCAGCAGTTTACGGCAACGAAGATTCAGTGGGCCAGGCCATCAAAGATTCTGGCATCGCGCGTGATGAGCTGTTCGTGACGACAAAGCTCTGGCTTTGCAACACAACTGAAGAAGCAGCGGCAGCTATTGACGAGAGCCTGAAAAAGCTCCAGCTGGACTATGTTGATCTCTACCTGATTCACTGGCCAAATCCAGCAGAGTACCGTCCAAACTTCGAAGCACGTAACGCTGCAGTCTGGAAAGCGATGGAAGACGCGGTTAAAGCTGGGAAAATCCGTGCCATTGGTGTTTCAAACTTCCACGAAAAGCATTTGGCACCACTTTTGAAAGTCGCTGAAATCAAGCCAGTGGTCAACCAAATCATGGTAAATCCATCTGATCAGCAGCTTGAGGTTGTGGCCTTCAACAAGGCGCATGACATCCTCACAGAGGCATATTCTCCACTTGGCACAGGTAAAATCTTTAAGATTGCCGGTTTGGCAGATTTGGCGAAAAAATATGATCGCAGCATTGCCCAGATCGTTCTGCGCTGGTCGCTGGAGCATGGCTACCTGCCATTGCCTAAGTCAGTCACCCAGTCGCGAATCGTTGAAAATGCACAGATTTTTGACTTTACACTGGACACAGAAGACATTGCCTACATTGATGGTTTGCATGGACAAGCTGGACTTGCATCAAACCCGGATGAGGTTGATTTTTAAGCGCTTTATCAATCGGTCAGGAACAGGATCATATCCAATCGCCTGAAGTCAATAATAGTTGTTCATAGCGGAGTGGAGAAAAATTACGCCAAGAGGCTGTACAATAAGGCAAAATGGAAGACTTTGGCTCCCATTTTAGAAATGAAAGCGAAGCTTTGCTTTCGGCCTGTACGTCTCTTTGGCGTAATTTTTTTCGAAACGAAGCGGACCTTGTTGACAGTCTAAGAATTGTATCCAACAGTTCTATTTTTTAATCTTGCCGGATGTGAGAAGAATTGAGGGCGTTTAAGGAGACGCAGTACGGCTTTATATTGTATAATGAAGCTATGGAAGCAAATAAAAAATATGAAGGTCTCGGCGCCTTCGAAATCAGTTTTGAAATGCAGAAACTGGCAGAAAAAAATAAAAAGGACAATATTTTTCTGAATGCCGGACGCGGAAATCCGAACTGGATAAATACCAAAGCTCGTCTTGCCTTCAATCGTCTGGTTGAATTCGGGATTAAGGATTCTAGAAGGACAATCAACGAAACGGACATGGCTGGATACACACAGCTAAAGGGAATTGCCCAGCGATTCAGTGCTTTTTTGGAGCCCGAAGAAAATGCGACGGATCATTTTTTAGATGAAGCGCTGACTTATATCAAGCAAGACCTCAGCTTACATGCGGATGATGTGGTAAAAGAGCTGATTGACGGTGCCTTGGGAAATAATTATCCTGTGCCGAATCGCGTGCTGAAAAATACTGAGTTCATTTTGAAAAGATATCTTGAGAACACGCTTTACAATGGTTCTGATATTCCGCATAATACGCAGCTTTTTCCTACAGAAGGCGGAACTGCAGCGATTGTGTACATTTTCAATTCGCTCAAGCGCAACCATCTAATCAATCCAGGAGATAAAATTGCCATCAATACGCCCATTTTTACGCCTTATCTGCAGATCCCGAATTTAAGTGAATTTGATTTGGTAGAGGTTCTGCTGGATTCTGACGAACAAAATAAGTGGGAAATTTCCCTGGAGCAAATCAAGAAACTGGAAGATCCGGATATCAAAGCCTTTTTCATTGTCAATCCTTCAAATCCAGGATCTAAAGCCTTTAATTCAGAGGCGCTGGCAGCTATTCAAGACGCTGTGTCGAAAAACCCTGACTTGATCATCATTACTGATGACGTTTATGGCACTTTTGTAAAAGGGTTTCAGACAGTTTATAGCCTAGTGCCTAAAAACACGATTTTGGTTTATTCTTTCTCGAAGCTTTACGGCGCAACGGGTTGGCGGCTTGGTGTCATTGCCATGCAGAAAAATAACATCTTTGATGAATTGATCGCTAGACTGCCGGAGCCTGAGCGGACAGAGCTGGATAATCGTTATGCGCTTGTGACAAATATACCGAATCGTCTTCCATTTATTGAGCGGATTGTTGCGGATTCACGTTCAGTCGGCCTTTATCACACCTCTGGTCTCTCTACGCCGCAGCAGATTATGGAAGTGCTTTTTGCCCTAACGCACCTGATTTATCAAGACAAAGAAGATCCCTATTTTACGGCTTGTGAACAACTGATAGACAGGCGTTATGACGATTTGCATAAGGCTTTGCGGATTGAAAACGATGATTCTCCTGAAAATGCAAAATACTACACGATGATAAACATCTTATCTTTGGCCGAACAGAGATATGGCAAGGGATTTCGAGATTATTTGGAAACAAATTTTGTACACAATGATTTCTTACTCAAGTTAGCCGAAAGAAACGGCGTTGTTCTCATGGACGGCGTAGGATTTGGCGCCAAGGAAGGCGAGTTGCGTGTGTCAGAGGCCAATTTGCCGACAGAGGATTACTATTTGATTGGAAAGCAGATTTTGGAGCTGTTAAAAGAGTACTATCAGGATTATAAAAAATAAAAATGAAATGAATCGCATGCTTGAACGATTCATTTTTTGTAGGTTTACAGAAGAGGGTTTTTTGGTACAATTTAGAAATGAAAAACAATACCTTTTCCATGTTATTGATCGCGCTGGGGACGGCATTAATTGCGATCGCTTCACAGTTGGCGATTCCTTTTGGTGCGGTGCCATTCACACTGCAGACGCTGGTTGTTGCGCTGCTGGCAAGCTTGTATCGCTTACGGGAACTATTTTTGAGCGTCTTGTTGTACCTCTTACTGGGAGGCATTGGTTTTCCAATTTTCAGTGCTGGGTCATCTGGACTGGCTGTCTTATTTGGACCAACTGGCGGTTTTCTGCTGGCTTTCTTGCTTTCGGGGAGCTTGATCGCCGTGATGATTCAATTCTTCGGCCGAAGGGTTCCTTCTCTAGCAGTAGCGAATCTGCTGGGCTTAATCTTGACCCTGCTCATTGGCACGATCTGGCTGAAATTTTTCTACCAAATGAAATGGGAAGCCGCATTTGTCACTGGATTTCTTCCCTTTGTTGCAGCTGAGATCATTAAAGCAGTCATTGTGAGCCTTTTGGCGACTGCGTTGTACAGGGCTCTGCCGCGGATTAATTCATATTTCAAAGAAGGTAAATGAAGCAAAATCAGCCTGTGAATAAGTTTTTATTTCATTAAAGAAATCTCTCCAGAGTTTAAAATTCGCTGAATCCCATCTGTGCAGTCAACTACCAACTCGCCGTGCTCTGTCAGGTCTGAGGCGACGCCCTGATATTCTTTGTTATTTTGTGAAAAAGAAACGCTCTGTCCAAGAACAAAACAGTGTGCCTTGTATAATTTCAGATAATCGGCGGAAGCTCTCAATCTATCAAATTCTGACCAAATCTCAGCAACCAGACTTGACGCAGAAATTGATGCTGTTTCATCCTTGAACAAGGAAGTCGCGCGATCCGCAAGCTCTCCTGGAAACTCATTGATACTAAAATTAAAGCCAATCCCCAGAATGATAGCCGAAGCGTTCGACTCGGCCAGGATTCCAGCCATTTTTTTGCCATCCAAATAAATGTCGTTCACCCACTTGATGCGCGGCTTTTTTTGTGTCAGCTTTTCGATTGCGCTAACAAGAGCTGCCGCCGCAAGGAGTGTATACTGAACCGGATTTTCACGGTCAATCGGTCCAAGGTTCGCACTCATGTAAATTCCGCCTTGGGACGGCGTAAAATATTCCCGCCCAAAGCGTCCATAAGCGGCTGTTTGATGGTCTGTCAAAAAAAGTGAGTTTGCATTTCCGGATTTGGCATCACCTTGTGTGGAAGCGGATTCCTGCAAAATGATCACATCAGCTAACCAGGGATTTTTACTTAAAATCAGATTCTTGTCAAATTTCGTCATATCTTATTTTAGCAGATTTGCACACTTATAAGCAGGATGAGCTGCTGATTGTTCATGTTGATGATGAGAAAATAATATGGTAAATCATTTTCTAAATATTTAAAGCAACTTTAAAATTTAAAAAAGTAAAAAAGTATTTTTTAAAAAATTGAAATTTCGCTTGACATTATGGTTGCGGTAAGGTACAATGAACAATGTAACCGATTACAAAAAGTTTTTAAATAAAATTTAGGAGGACTTTATGTTAACCATATTAGCCTATCTGATGATTATCGTTTTCATGGTTGTCATCATGAAAAAGTGGCTGTCACCATTCCTGACACTGGTTCTCGTTCCAATCATCTTTGCAGCAGTTGTGATGTTGACAGGGCTTGCTCAGTACCCGAAGGGAGATGAAGGGGAGCAAGTCACAAATCTCGGCGCAATGATTATGAACGGCATGTCAAGTGTCTCTTCGACTGGTATCATGCTGATTTTCGCCATTCTCTACTTCTCAATCATGCTGGATGCAGGAATGTTTGACCCCATCACATCCCGCATGATTCACTTTGCTAAAGGCGATCCGATGAAAATTCTGATTGCCACAGCTATTGTTTCAGCAGCAGTTTCGCTTAACGGTGACGGCACAACCACCACATTGATTGTCGTCTCAGCATTCTTGCCGATTTACAAAAAATTGAATATGAAGGTCATGAATTTGGCAGTCATCATGATCCTGCAAAATGCTATCATGAACTTGCTGCCTTGGGGAGGGCCAACCGCTCGAATCATGGCCGTTCTGAATTTAGATGCCAGTATCCTGACATATCTCTTGCCTGGTATGGTCCTTGCGGTTGCTTATGTTATTTTCTTTGTCGCCGTTCGTATGGGACGTCAGGAGCGCAAACGCCTTGGTGTCACAACTTTGACAGATGCAGAAATTGACGAAATGATGATGATCCCTGACGAAGAAACACTCGCCATGCGTCGCCCCAAGCTCTTTGCTTTCAATGGTATTTTGACAATTGTATTGATTGCTTGGCTGGTTGCAGGTTCGTTCATTTCTCAGATTTCAGTTCCACCTTCAGTGCTTTTCCTGATTGGTACAGTTATTGCGCTGATGGTCAATTATCCTAACCTCAAAGATCAATCGAAACGTATTGGTGCTCATGGCGGTGATGCGCTTCAAGTGGTCATCTTGATCTTCGCAGCAGGCGTTTTGCTGGGTTTGTTCCAAGGTACAGGAATGTCAGATGCTTTGGCCAGTAACCTTGTGAGCATCATCCCTGATTCATGGGGCAAATTCTACGGCTTTATCATCGCGCTCATCTCAGTGCCTGGTACCTTCTTCCTTTCAAACGACGGCTTCTACTATGGCGTTATGCCTGCACTTGCTAAGGTTGGTGTAGAATATGGATTCACAACCCTGCAATTAGGCGTTGCTTCATTGATGGGTATGGCTTTCCACTTGCTAAGTCCACTGGTTGCTTTCATCTACTTGCTCCTTCGCATGACTGACCTTGACATGGGGCAATGGCAAAAAGAAGCCGGTAAATATGCAATCGGCGTTCTTATCATCTTCCTGATCGCTGGTTCAATGTTCTTTGCAGTTCCTGGACACATGCTCTTTGGCGGTTGATTCTTAATAGAATTGTGAAAAGCCGGTATATTTTCAGGTGCCGGCTTTTCTGATATTTTGATTAGAATTGCGGTACAGTTCTACACAAAAGATGAGAGTAATGTGTGCCAGTAACATGATATAATAGTAGAAAGACATTCCACTTAAAGTCTGAGGACTTACTCACAGAGAAAGCGACCTCATGCTGGTAAAGCAGCAAGCGTCTGCTTACACGAAAACTATTGAAAGGAGGGAAAGCATGAGTTTCTTTCATAGACGAACAAAGAACAAAAAAGTTCCAGAAACAGCAAGAAATCTCGCAGAAGAAGTAGCAAAAACTGATAAAATAGAAGAAGCTTGGGAAGACATTCCAGGATGGATTGAATCGACTGATCTTGAAGAAATCAAGACCGTCAGTATTATCAGTTCCGCAATTGCCATGGCAGACCGACCAGATGGAAAATTCACCATCAAGAAAGTCTGGCAGCGCAATCCAGAAGCAGAACGCGTTGCAGTTCTTGCAGCAGCCGTCACCACAATAACAGAAGAAAACAAACTCACCATCAAATCAATAAAAACAAGATGTGAAATGCGCCCGCTTTGAAGCGTAGAGATTTAGGGATTCAAGGTTCTGCCTTTAGGCAGGTTCTAGAATCATTTAATCTACTAGCTTCAGGCGCGTTGAACTCAATGTTGAACTCAATTAAAAGGAAGGTATCCTAAAAAAATGCTCAGAAAATTTAAAATCCGCATCGACGGCAAAGAGTATCAAGTTGAAATGGAAGAAGAGGGCACGCCTCAAGTTCCGCTCCAATCTGCACCTGCTGTACCGGCAGCGCCGGCAGCACCAGCGCCCGTAGCTCCAACTGCACCTGTAGCTCCCGCCGCACCTGCAAGTCCTGCTGGAGCAGACGCCATTAAGGCCCCAATGCCAGGTGCCATTCTAAAAATACTGGTCAACATTGGCGATCATGTAGAAGAAAACCAGCCGCTGATGATTCTTGAAGCCATGAAAATGGAAAATCAGATCGTGGCCGACAAGGCAGGCACGGTTTCAGCCATCCACGTCACAGTAGGAAACCAGGTTAACCCAGGCGAAGCCCTGATTACCCTAGCATAGAAAGGACGCCCATGGAAACACTTTTACACGGAATTACCCAAATGGGAGCAGAGCCCGGACGCATCGTGATGATGCTGGTCGGTGCCTTACTTATGTATCTTGGCATCAAAAAAGACTATGAGCCCACATTGCTAGTTCCCATGGGACTTGGAGCAATTCTCGTAAACTTCCCGAACACTGGCGTTCTGTCCACAGGCGGCGAAGCTGGCCCTTTTCAAGTACTCTTTGACGCCGGCATTAACACGGAACTTTTCCCGCTTTTGCTTTTCATCGGTATCGGTGCCATGATTGACTTTGGTCCGATCTTGCAGAATCCTTTCTTACTTTTATTCGGTGCAGCGGCTCAGTTCGGCATCTTCTTCACGATCATCGTCGCTACCCTACTTGGTTTCGACATGAAAGACGCGGCTTCTATCGGCATTATCGGTGCAGCGGACGGACCAACCTCCATATTTGTGGCCAACACCCTGCACTCTGAGTACCTCGGTGCCATTATGGTCGCGGCTTATAGCTACATGGCTTTGGTGCCAATTATTCAGCCGATTGCCATAAAAGCAGTCACGACCAAGCACGAGCGCAGAATTCGCATGAATTACCGCGCAGGTGAAGTCTCACAGACAGCTAAAATTCTCTTTCCAATTGTGATTACTGTCATCGCGGGTCTCATCGCCCCAGTGTCCCTTCCATTAGTAGGCTTCCTGATGTTCGGAAACCTCCTGCGAGAATGCGGAGTACTCGAAAGACTCTCCCTGACTGCACAAAACGAGCTGGTCAACATCATTTCCATCCTGCTCGGACTGACAGTGTCTGTGAAGCTGGAATACCACGAATTCCTGCAAGTCAACACCCTGATTGTCATTGGACTTGGACTTGTTGCCTTCGTGATGGACTCGATCGGCGGCGTCCTCTTTGCCAAGCTCTTGAACATCTTCCGCAAAGAAAAAATCAATCCGATGATTGGTGCGGCTGGTATCTCGGCCTTCCCGATGTCCTCGCGCGTCATCCAGAAAATGGCCACCGCAGAAGACCCGCAGAACTTCATTCTCATGCATGCAGCTGGTGCCAACGTGGCTGGACAAATTGCCTCAGTTATCGCAGGCGGTTTAGTTCTGGCACTCTTAGCCTAAAGAAAGGATGATGAAAATATGACTGAAAATTTACAGAAAGCTTTTGAATTACTAGCTTTAGGCTGGGGCGGCGTCTTTGTCGTTCTGATTATCATCTATCTTGCCTCTATGGCATTGGCAAAGTTCTTCCCAGCTAAAAAGAAAGAGGCTTAACCATGAGCAAAGAAATCCGTTTTATGGAAACCGTCTTGCGCGACGGCAACCAAAGCCAAATCGCAACACGTATGCCGATTTCCGACATGCTTCCGATTTTGAAAACGATGGACGAGGCAGGTTATATTGCACTTGAAGCTTGGGGCGGCGCGACTTTTGACTCCTGCCTGCGTTTTCTGAACGAGGACCCATGGGAAAGGTTGCGTCAAATCCGAGCGCAGGTCAAAAACACCAAGCTGCAAATGCTGCTGCGCGGGCAAAACCTGCTCGGCTACCGCCATTATGCAGATGACGTTGTCACGAAGTTCGTCCAGAAATCCGTAGAAAACGGCATTGACGTGATCCGTATCTTTGACGCACTCAATGACACCCGAAACATGCGTACCTCAATGGAAGCAACCAAAAATGCAGGCGGCGAGGCCCAACCAGCGATTGCTTATACTACCAGCGATTTCCACACCGTAGACTATTTTGTCAGTTTAGCCAAGGAGATGTCCACCATGGGGGCAGACTCCATCGCGATTAAAGACATGGCTGGTGTTTTGCTGCCGGAAACAGCTTACGAGCTTGTCTCCAGAATTAAAGATGCGGTTGATTTGCCGCTTCAGGTACATACACATGTGACTGCGGGTGTTTCCGAAATGACCTATCTCAAATCAGCTGAAGCTGGCGCAGATATCATTGACACTTGTATCTCCAGCTTTTCTGGCGGGACGTCACAGCCTGCGACAGAGTCAATGGCCATTGCGCTGGAGAATCTCGGTTTTGACACAGGCTTAAAATTGGACAAATTGGCTGAAATTGCTGAGCACTTTAACCCAGTGCGTGACCGATTCCGCGAAGAAAAAATCCTCAACCCGAAAGTTAAGGATACGGAGCCAAAGGCGCTGATTTTCCAAGTCCCTGGTGGTATGTTGTCCAATCTGATGAGCCAGCTTGAGGAGCAGCATTTATCCGACAAATACGACGAAGTTTTAGCAGAGGTACCGAAAGTCCGCGCAGATCTCGGCTTCCCGCCGCTTGTCACTCCGCTTTCACAAATGGTCGGCACTCAGGCTGTATTAAATATTGTCACGGGTGAGCGCTACAAAATAGTACCTAAAGAAATTAAAGATTATGTGGCTGGCGGTTACGGGAAAACACCGGTTGAAATTTCACCTGAAATCCGCGAAAAAATAATAGGCGACACACCTGTAGAAACAGAGCGCCCTGCTGATAAGCTGGCGCCGGAATTTGACAAACTCAAAGCTGAAATCAGTGATTATGCCAAATCGGATGAAGATGTGCTGGACTATGCGCTCTTTCCAAAGCAAGGCAAAGACTTCCTCGGACGCCGTGAAGATCCATTCTATGACATTCCTGTACAGACAGTGGATGTTACCATTGACATGGACTAACTGAGTTCAGCAGGCTTGAAGCTAGGAGATTAGATAAATCCTAGAACCTGTGCTGCGCACAGAACCTATGATTTCCTAAGCAGACTCTTAGTGCTTTAGCACTTAGAGGTCGCTTTCCCCTTTAGGGGTAAATCTCTACGCTTCAGTGCGAGCCTGCTTCACATCTTATTCAATTTCGTCCAGAATACGCTTGGCAACTGCCTCTGTAACGATGAGATCAGTGAAAAACTTTCCGCGCAGTGCGCCAAGAGTTGATTGCGCTTTAAATTTGCTGGGGACGATGACGATTCGGCGCGGCGTTTGAAGAATCTGAAGCATTGAGAGGCCAAACACACAGTCTTCACTTGGATCGACCAATACTTTTCCGTTGATGTCAATCGGCCTGCCATAAACCATTCCTGCGATTTCGTCCAGATTGACATGGGGGAAAATTTCGTGAATATGTTTTCGCCAGTCCGGAATAGAATTGACAGAAGCCAAGGTGCCAAGCCCAGAAAAAAGCATGTCCATCTTTTTTGCCGCTTTCATTGCCGGCTGGGAAGCAATTTCGTGAATCAAGCCCTTTCGGACATCTTTATTCACGATATAGAGCGGGCCAGACAACGTGATAAAATTGGACGAGAACTTTTGTGCCGCATTTTCAACCATTCGCCTGGATCCCGCAGCAGATTTATACTTGCGGTTTTCACCCATAAACTGAGTGAAAATCAGCCCATCACGTACCATCGGCGTGAAGTGCTCCGTGACATCGTAGATCGTTGCCCCCCAAAGGGTTCCCACAATTGAGCTTTGAATAATATACTTTTGAATATATTCTGCTGAAAAGCGGATGAGATTGTCGCGCCCGTTTTCCAGACCACCGTCTTCGATGATTGCAATTTCATTAATATCGAAAAGCTGGTGGAATTGTCGCTCCAGCTCTTGATTTCGCCGTAGCGGCGTGTCAATCAAAATTGTCACAACACCAGTTTGGCGTGCCATCTCTAAATATTTATTGACTAAATAACGGCTGAGTGAATATTTATCGACCAGCTCGGAAAAAGTCATATTTGATAGATAGTAATCTCGAGCCAAATTGGCTAAAAGGTCAGTATTCATACTAAAATTATAGCATTTAATTTAAGATGTGAGGAACGCCAAGCGCACAAAAAGAGCTTAAAAATAAAATTTATGAAATGGAAAAAATTCAAGATATTTTTTTGGGGATTCCTTCAATCTGTGCTCAGTGGCAAGAATTCCTACTAAGCAAAGGATTACGTCCGCCTTCAAATTTGGACACAATAGACAAAACTGTTGGAATCTATGACGAGGCAAACGGTGATATCTTGGGCTGCGGCTCGATCAAGGACAATGTGATCCAGCTGGTTGCAGTCTCAGACAAAGATGGACAGAATTCAGCACGTTTCAATGCGATTATTACTGAACTGAGCAATCGTCTGGCTGCAGCCGGCCGATATCATATCTTTGTCTTCACAAAGCCAGAATACAGCCAGAGCTTCCAATATCTTGGCTTTCATGAGCTCGTTCAGACAGAATTTGCCGCTTTGCTGGAAAAAGGAAAACCAAACATAAACGACTTTTTGTCTAATATTCCTAAGCCAGTCGGAAAGCAGATTGCGAGCATTGTGATGAATGCCAATCCTTTTACACTTGGGCATAGAGCCTTAGTAGAAGCGGCTGCGGCAGAAAATGATCAGGTTGTCGTATTTGTCGTTGCTTCGGATGGTTCGCTTTTCAAGCCTGGTGAACGTCTGGAGCTGGTGCGTCAGGGTCTCTCTGATTTAAGCACCGTAAGCGTGAGCTCTGGGGCAGATTATATGGTAAGTTTTGCAACATTTCCCAGCTATTTTATAAAAGACCAGGCTGAGATTACGGCCTATCAGACTGCGCTTGATGCACAGCTCTTCAAAAAATGGATCATCCCGCCGCTTGGCATTACCAGCCGTTACCTGGGCGAAGAGCCATTTTCAGAAGCAACTGAAATCTACAATCAGTCTTTGAAGCGTGAACTCTCAGATATAATCGAAGTAAAAATCATTCCGCGCAAAAAAGCCGACCAGGAAATTATCTCAGCCACAGCGGTCAGACAAGCAATAAAAGAAAACAACATGTCGAAAATCAAAAGCTTCGTACCTGCGACGACATATGAATTCATAAAGAAAAATTTAAACGAAATCCAAACAAGATGAGAGGTGCGCTCGTTAGAAGCGAGCCATTCGACTAGGCACTTCAGTGCCATAGCGAGAATGGACAGCAGCGTCCGCGGGACGCAGACAATTTCAGAAGCTTTAGCTTCTAGAAATTGCTAGGGCTTTAGCCCTGTGTAGAAATTAACCCCCCGAGGGGGAAAGCGACCTCTAAGTGCTAAAGCGCTAAGAGTCTGCTTAGGGAATTGAGGTTCTGCCTTAAGGCAGGTTCTCAATTCATCTAATTTCCCCCGCTAAAGAGGGGAAAGCGACCCGTAATCGGCTAAAGCCGAAACGGTCTGCTTCCTAGCTTCTAGCGCCCCGAACTCAATTACAAAGGAGGTTTTAACATTGGAATTACATCATATAGGAATGGCTGGAACGCTTGAGTCATCTGACCTCCAAATTACAGTTTCACCAGCAGACAGCGACATCACATTTGATTTACAGAGTGATGTTAAGAAACAATTTGGAGAACAAATTCAGGAGACGGTGCGTGATGTGCTCAGCAAATATGACATTACCAAGGCAAATGTACAAATCGTAGATAAAGGCGCACTGGATCTGGTAATTCGTGCGCGCACTGCAGCAGCAGTTGAGAGGGCACTTGACATGAACGACATAAACTGGGAGGCACTCTAATGGCTGAGAAATTGAGACGTACAATGATGTTTGTGCCGGGAAATAACCCTGCGATGATTAAGGATGCAGGTATTTTCGGTGCGGACTCAATTATGTTTGACCTTGAAGACGCTGTGTCTATGACCGAAAAAGATGCTGCCCGCCTATTGGTTTACGAAGCTGTCCGAAACATTGACTTTGGCACGGCCGAATTGGTGGTGCGCATCAACGGCTTGGATACGCCTTTCTGGAAGCAGGATGTGCGTGCCATGGTTAAAGCTGGTATTCAAGTTATCCGCGCGCCAAAGGTTGAAACCGCTGCTATGATGGACGAACTGACCGCGGAAATTGAGAAAGCCGAGCTTGAGTTTGGTGTTGAAGTCGGCAAAACTCAGGTCATGGCTGCACTAGAATCTGCACTCGGTGTAATGAATGCACTTGAAGTCGCACGCAGCTGCCCTGGCCGTATGATGGGGATTGCGCTCTCTGGAATGGATTACCGTGTGGACATGAAAACCAAAGCCTATCCAGACGAAGGTGAACTTTACTTTGCGCGAAATATGGTACTTCACGCAGCGCGTGCCGCTGGTATCGCCGCATTTGACACTGTGTATGGGAATGTAGATGATGAGGAAGGCTTCCTGCGCGGCGTTGAGCTCATTCATAAACTCGGTTTTGACGGCAAGTCTGTGATCAATCCGCGGCAAATTCCGCTGGTCAACAAAGTGTACACGCCGTCTGAAAAAGAAGTTGTTGAATCCCAGCATGTCATGCAGGCCATTGAAGAAGCCAAGGCAAAAGGCTCAGGCGTCATCAGTCTGAACGGCGAAATGGTTGATCGCCCGATCGTACTTCGTGCCGAGCGCATTATCAGTCTCGCAAAAGCAGCAGGCGTATTAGACAAGGAGGGTGTATATCATGCAAAATAAAGCTGGACGTGACATACCAGATGAATTGCTGACGAAGTATGGTTACGAGCCATTTCAAACGACAGAATACGGCAAAAAGGAAGTTCAGCATGTCGCAACAAATGTCAGAGCATCCAACGCCCAAAACAAAATTGTTGACTCACTAGAAGAAGCCATCACAAAAACAGTTAAAGACGGAATGACCATTTCTTTTCATCATCATTTCCGGGAAGGCGATTTTGTATTCAACAAAGTGATGCGCATCATCATTGATGACGGCTACAAAGATTTGACGATTGCACCGTCTTCTTTGACAAATGTCATGAACGATATTTTGGTCGAAGCGATCAAAAAAGGCACAGTTACCCATATTACCTCCTCAGGCATGCGAGGAACACTTGGCAACGCCGTTTCTCACGGCGCTTTAAAGAATCCGGTTATCTTCCGCAGT
This sequence comes from Streptococcaceae bacterium, assembly GCA_031285775.1. Classification (GTDB taxonomy): domain Bacteria; phylum Bacillota; class Bacilli; order Lactobacillales; family Streptococcaceae; genus Lactovum. The sequence continues at coordinate 17,219 of JAITVN010000097.1, forward strand.
CATGGCGATCGTGCACGTGCAATCGAAGAAGGCGCCATAAAAATTGATGTTGCTTTCTTAGGTGTACCGAACTCAGACGAAATGGGCAATGCCAACGGTATGGACGGAAAAACTGCTTTCGGCTCTCTCGGCTATGCGCTTATGGACGCTGCTTACGCGGACAAGGTTGTGCTAGTCACTGACAATCTCGTCCCCTATCCTAATACGCCCGCTTCTATCAAGCAGACGCAAGTTGACATGGTTGTGAAAATAGACGCAGTAGGCAATCCTGCAAAAATTGGTGCTGGAGCTACCCGATTTACCAAAGATCCGAAAGAATTAAAAATTGCACAGTTTGTCAATGAGGTAATTGTCAACTCGCCTTACTTCAAGAATGGCTTTAGTTTCCAGACGGGTACAGGCGGTGCTGCCCTGGCAGTTACTCGCTTTCTTCGTCAGTCAATGATTGACGCCGATGTTAAAGCGGCTTTTGCCTTAGGGGGCATCGCCTCTCCAATGGTTGAGTTGCTGGAAGAAGGTCTGGTTGAAAAAATCATGGATGTCCAAGATTTTGACGCTGGAGCTGCACAGTCTATGCATAAAAATAAGGCACAGCAGGAAATAGATGCCAGCTGGTATGCAGATCCTGCCAACAAAGGTGCGATGGTCGACAAGCTTGACATCGTCATCTTGTCTGCACTGGAGATTGACACACAATTTAACGTGAATGTGCTCACAGGCTCAGACGGTGTCATTCGCGGCGCCATCGGCGGGCATCAAGACGCTTCACATGCGAAGCTGACCATCATTTCTGCACCATTAGTCCGCGGGCGTATTGCAACGGTTGTACCGAAAGTCACAACGCTGATTACGCCAGGCGATTCAATTGATGTCCTTGTGACAGAAGTCGGCATTGCGATCAATCCGAAGCGAACAGATTTGATAGAAGTGTTCAGTAAAGTGCCGAGCCTTAAAATTTACACCATTGAGGCGCTGGCAAAAATGGCAGAAGCCAAACTCGGTACACCTAAAGCCCTCGAGTTTACTGACCGTGTCGTTGCCCTGGTTGAATACCGTGACGGAACACTCCTAGATTTGATTCACGAAGTCAAAGACTGAATTTTTTAGGCACAAAGCAAAGAATAAAGGCGCTAAGTGCGTCTTTTTGGTAAAGGAAGATGGATATTTTTTCAACAGGATGTAAGGTGACGCTGCATGAGGTCCTAAAAAATAAAGAATGGCGCATGGATAGAATGTCTGACTTAGCGGAGCAATTTCCTCAGCAGACACTGGTTTCGGTGAAGCTTAATATTCCAGGACCTATGAAAAATAATCTGCGTTTTCAGGAGATTTTTCTTTCAATCTGGCCGGATTTGACAAAAAAATCTGAATTTCAAAGTTTGTTCATTGAAAGAGAAACTGGTCCGGAAGGCTTTTTAATCTGCCTCGACCAGCCGCAAAGAGTCAAACAAGACATGATTCAGATTGAGGAAAACAGACCGCTTGGAAGACTTTTTGATCTGGACGTTTATGATGAATCCGGGAATCAGATTTCTCGAAGTGACTTAGGAAAATCGGCGCGAAAGTGTTTTGTCTGCGCTACCCCGGCTAAAGAATGCGCCCGCAGTCAGCGACACAGCAAAGCGGAAATCAGCGCCGCCATCAATAAGATCTGTGAGGGGTACTTTGAAAACAAATAATCATCTTGCCCAACTTGCAGTTAGAGCACTGCTTTACGAGGTATCCCTTCCAGATAAGCCAGGACTTGTCTCCCCAACAGGAAATCCAGGTCATTCAGACATGGATATATTCACTTTTATAGACAGTGCGCTCAGTCTTCAGCCTTATTTTGAACAGCTTGTCGAACTAGGAGAAAATTTCCAAGGGACAGATTTGACAGCGCTATTTGCAAAAGCCAGAAAGTTGGGGCTTGCTGCAGAAAAAGCTATGCTTCAAGCCACAAATGGCGTCAATACGCATAAAGGCGCCATTTTTTCGCTGGGAATTGCTGTTGTTGCCACGGCTTACACACAGAATAAAGCGCTTCCTGAAATCGTCAGTACCATCAAAAAAATGCTCAGGAACTTAACGGCAGAAGATTTTGGAGCGATGAGGGCAGGAGAGAAAATGACTGCTGGAGAAAGACAATTCCAAGAATACGGTTTGCCAGGCATTCGCGGTGAGGCAGAAGCCGGATTTCCCACTGTCATGAATGTTGCGCTGCCATTTCTAGTGCAAAGTAAAGGCCAAAGTGATTTGAACAGACGCTTAATGGACACTCTGATGAAAATCATTTCAGTGCTTCCCGACAGCAATCTCATCAAAAGAGCAGGAAACGTCCAAATTTTAGACTGGATTCGAGCGCAAACGTCTTGCTATTTTAGAAGTTCAGACAAGCAGAGCTTTCTCCTTCAGCTAAATCAGACAATGAAAGAAAGAAATCTCAGCCTGGGCGGATCCGCTGATATTCTGATTCTGACGATATTCTTCTCATTCTTAGAGGACATTATCTGAAGAAGCATACATCAGCAGAAACGAAAAGAATCCCCTGTTTCAGGCGATTCTTTCAGAAAAATTTTGAACAAGCTGAACAAAGAAATTTTATTTGAATGGCTCTTCAAGCGTTCCTTTGATAAGGTTAATTCCCTCATTCATGCCGACCTGACGATCCGCGCGTAAAATCTTGTACAAGGCCAAGCCATCTTCTGAGATTTTATGACTCGCTACCAAAGGCAGCAGCCAATTCCGCAAATCAATGAGATGTGACTCAAGCTTGCCGCCCTTGTCAATCTCAGATTTTGCTTTTTGCAAAAGTTCTTTTTCCTTGTCGGAAGCTGCAGGATTATCAATGATGAGATTGATTTTATCCAGAATTTTTTGAGGATCTAGCTGATCTTTAATATTACTCATTTTAACCTTCCTTTCATATAAGTATAATATACCACGATTCATCATTTATTTCAAAGGCTTATCGGCTGAAGAGCATCATAATTTCCTCATCTAGAACTTTAAAAAATCTGGAAATCTCATCAATCTCTTGCGCAGAAGAAAAAAAGATCTGTCAAGCGAAATTGAAAATGTCCCAAAATTTTGGTCAACATGAGTGCAAAATTTTGTTAAAAATTGGACTGAATTGACCTAATTTGTTACAATTGATTTTGAGCATGAGGCTGCT
>JAITVN010000092.1 GCA_031285775.1 Streptococcaceae bacterium
TTCCACGCTTCCTCTAGCCCTGACCTCACGGTCAATACCTTGCGCTTCACTAGTGGTTGGTCGGATTGTACCTCCACAGCGGACTTGCACCGCCTAGATAGACGCCATGCACGGCGCACCTCAAAAAAGCGAAAAATGAATTTTCGCTTTTTGACTAAGTTTTCGTATTTCAGCTTATTTTGTGAAAGCAGCTGGACTTTGCTGGAATTGTAATATCATCCAAGTCGGACAAGCAGCTGGTAAATTCTTGTGTTCTCAGCATCGTGATTTTTTCTGGAGAAATCGTCAAGGCATTCTCCTCAGGATTGGCGATGAAAAGCGTGGTTTCTTCAGCAGTGTGCCGCAAAACAACAAGACAGTTGTCTATGTAGCCAATTGAGAATTCGCCATTTTTCAGGGCTTCACTGCTCAATCTCTCATGTGCCCAATAATGATACAAGGTATAGAAGCGATTATCAATGTCATTCCAAGGGAAATATTTGCGGTTCTCAGGATCTTTTCTGCCTGTAAGACCCGCTTCATCCCCGTAGTAGATCGTCGGCACACCAGGCATTACAAACATCAGGCCGATCGCAAGGTCCATGTTTGCTTCTCCAACCACGGTGATAATCCTTTCGCTGTCGTGCGTCCCAATGTTATTCAAATTTCCGTAAAAAACAGATTTCGGATAGTTTTCGCGTAAGGTCATCAGCTGATAGGCAACGTCACATGCTTTCAGATTCCCGATCACATAATTAATGATCAGGTCACGCAAAGGGTAATTCATCACGCCTTGCAGTGCGTCACCTAAGGCATAGTTGCGGCGCTGACCATAAGCCACTTTATTTGAAGCATCTTCCCAGACTTCACCGATGAGTATTTTCTGATTATTTTCAGCTGTTAAGTTGGCACGAATGCCGCGGATAAAGTCATCAGGCAGCTCATCTGCAACATCCAGACGCCAGCCATCAATGTTGAAGCTTTCCCACTTGGAAAGAACAGAATCTTTTGCTCCATAAATAAAATCCTGAAAGGAGGGATTATCTTTATCCAGCTCAGGCATATTTTTAAAGCCCCACCAGGATTTATAGTCACTTGGCCAATTGCTGAACTTGAACCATTCGTAATAGGGGCTGGACTGATTCTGAGCGGCGCCTTCATGTTCACCGAATTTCCCGAAACGGTTAAAGTAAATGGAGTCGTCGCCAACATGACTGAACACACCGTCTAAAATAATGTGCATGTCATTGTCGTGCAGCTCAGAAATCAGATGCCTGAAATCCTCTTCTGTGCCCAGCATGGGATCAATTCTCAAATAATCAACCGTATCATAGCGATGGTTCGAGTCGGACAGGAAAATCGGATTCAAATAGAGGGCATTAACCCCCAACTCTTTGAGGTAAGGAATTTTCGCAATGATTCCACGCAGATTGCCGCCATAAAAGTCCCAACGTGCGATTTCTCCGCTCGGATCTTTGACATAATAGGGATCATCACTTGTTTGGGCGTAAAGAAAACTATTCGGCTTGGGCGAATTGATGCGGCCGTCCAGATTACCATTGAAAAAACGATCTGGGAATATCTGATAGAAGACGGAATTGCGATACCAATCCGGCGTTTCGTCATTCCCGTCGAAAACGGTCAATTGAAAATCTGCGACCTGATTGAGATCTTCGGTCACATGGCCTTCACCGCCCATAGGTGAAGCACTGTAATAAAGTCTGCGGCTGCCCCAGTCAGACGCCTCCAGGATTTCAAAATGGTAAAAATATAAAGCTCTTCCGTGATCAAATCTGACCGTGGTTTCAAAAGTATCTTCGCTGATGCGTTCCAGCTCGAACTCATGGCGCGCACCGAAATCTCGGTGCATGATGAGCTTGACGGCAACATTGCCTGAAGCTGTAAATCGGATCGTCATGCTCTCACGATTGCAGACAGCCCCAAATGGTTCTTTGTAGAACTTATTCCATGGATTATAGGTGTACATAATCTAGTATTATAACACATTTTTAAACTCAAAAATCTATAAAAATGGAGTTAAATCGTAAAAATAAGCAAAAAAATTACATTTATGTATTTTGTCTATACTCCCTGTACAAAAACGGTCAATTCCAGTTTTAAAAATAGGCTCCTGGGAGCCTATTCTAAACCTTTTTATCTAGGGTTAATCTGCCAAATATTCTCCGCATATTCACGAACTGTTCGATCAGAGCTGAAACGGGCAGCATTGGCAATATTCAGAAGACAGGATTTGTTCCAGGCATGGCGATCACGATAATAATCTTCAAGCCGCTTCTGTGCAGTCACATAGGAATCAAAGTCTTTTAATACAAAATACTCATCATTGTAAGTTGTCAAAGAGTCGAAAATCTCACGGCCTTCATTTTCAATGTTGGGAATTGTGCCGTCAACCAAGGTATCCAGAACGCGCTTCAGCACTGGATTGGTCTCGTAGATTTCGGAAGAGCGATAACTGCCGTTTGCTTGATATTCGAGGACTTCGTCTTTATTCATTCCGAAGATACAGATATTGTCGTCACCTACGGCATCTTTGATTTCAATATTGGCGCCGTCAAGTGTGCCGATGGTCAGAGCCCCATTGAGCATGAATTTCATATTGGAGGTGCCTGAAGCCTCTGTAGAAGCTAGCGAAATCTGCTCGCCGACATTCGCCGCTGGAATAATTTGTTCTGCCAGTGAAACGTTATAGTTTGCTAGAAAGACGACTTTCAGCTTATCACCAACTTCTGGGTCATTGTTGATAAGGTTGGCAGCTTCATTTATCGCCTTAATAATGGCCTTGGCGTACTGGTAGCTTGGTGCGGCCTTGGCGCCGAATATGAATACCCGCGGAACCATGTCTGCTGCTTTGCCGTCTTTAATGTCGATGTAAAGCTTCATGATATGGAGCAAATTCAAGAGTTGACGTTTGTATGCATGAAGACGTTTTACTTGGACATCAAAAATGGCATTTGGATTGACTGTCACATCATTTTTCTCAAGAATAAGCTTCGCCAGGCGCTCTTTATTTTTGAACTTCACCAGCTCCAGTTTTCCGAGTACTTCATCGTCATCTTGGTAGGCTTTCAAAACGGTCAAATCGTTCAAATTCTTACGCCAAGACTTACCAATGGTTTCATCAATCATGCTGGATAAGTCTTCATTGGCAATCTGCAGCCAGCGACGCTCAGCAATTCCATTGGTTTTATTATTAAAACGTTCTGGGAAAATGATGTAGAAATCATGCAGCACTACGTCTTTAAGCAGATCAGAATGAATTTTTGCAACGCCGTTGGTCGAATGTGAGCCAATAATGGACAGATGCGCCATATTGACCATGCCGTCTTTAATGATACGAGTATTGTGAACCAGACTCGGGCCGACTTTCGGCGTATATTCTTCAACAAAACGATGATCGATTTCCACGATGATTTGATAAATGCGTGGTAAAAGCGTCTCCATCATGTCTTCCGGCCATTTTTCCATGGCTTCAGCCATGATGGTGTGGTTGGTGTAGCTCATAACTTTGACGGTCAACTGCCAAGCAGATTCCCAGCTGAACTCGTGCAGATCCATCAGGATGCGCATGAACTCGGCTACACAGAGTGCTGGGTGAGTGTCGTTGATATGCACTGCGACATGTTCAGATATTCTAGATAAAGGCAAATCTAAGCTGAGATAATGATTGACAATACGCTGCAAACCCGCTGAAACGAAGAAATATTCCTGCTTCAAGCGCAGCAGACGACCCGCATAGTTGGAATCATCCGGATAAAGCACGGCCGATAAGGTATCCACATCACGAATGTAATCCAGACTAAGGTGACTTGTATCCATGTCTGTCGGGAGTTCCGCGCGCCAGAGACAAAGATTATTGACCGTCGTATTTTCAAAACCAACCATGGCAGTATCATAAGGCACTGCGAGAATGGTCTCTTGATTTTCAAAATGCGGTTTATAGCGCCCGTGTCCCAAATCTTCCATCCAAACGTTGCCGCCATATTTGACCTCAACCTCTTTGTTGGGACGACGTACCTCCCAAGGATTGCCGTTCTTCAGCCAGACATCAGGCAGCTCAACCTGGTAGCCGTCAATAATCCGCTGCTTGAAAAGACCATACTTATAGCGAATCCCGTTCCCATTACCAGGCAGCCCAGTAGACGCCAGCGAATCCATGAAACAGCTGGCTAAACGGCCTAAACCGCCATTACCGATGGCCATATCCTGCTCGTTTGTGGAGATTTCCTCTAAGTCAGAGCCCAAGTCTTTGAGTCCTTCACGCACGGTATCAAGGATACCCAGATTCAGCAGATTCGACTTAAGCATGCGGCCAGGCATGAACTCAATAGAGAAATAATAGGCCTGTTTTGTGCCGGACTGATCTTTGTAGGCATTATCTTCCACCCAAATCTCTGAGTAATATTCTTTTACCACACGCGCCAGAGCCATCCATTTTTCTTCTTCAGTTGCATTTTGAGGCGTTCTTGCACTGCTGCGCGTCAGTGATTTTTCAAAATCCTCGATAAACTTTGCTTTCGTTAATTCCATAATTTCTTTCTTTAAAAATAAATTTATATTAATGTCAGTTTTTATCGGTATACTAACAATGCTCCGCATTCTAATTCAAAAACTGTACAAAACAGTTAAAACCTTGCTTTTTGAACGAGAATACGGAACAATATTTAAAATATTTGACTTTAAAACTGATGTTAAATCTTCTGATACAATTCTAAGTAAGAATTTGCTTTGCTTGTCCACGAGAAGTCTTGTGACATCGCATTTTGGCGAAGCTTGTCAATCGTCTTTGGTTGATCCCAATAGAGTTTCACAGCACGCTTAAGCGCATTATACAATACATCTCCGTTAAAGTCAACAAAGCCAAAACCAGTTCCCTCTTTGCTAATGGGATTGTATGGGATGACTGTATCTTTGAGACCGCCTATTTCGTGGACGATTGGTAAGGTACCATATCGCATGGCGATCATCTGGCTGAGACCGCAAGGCTCAAAAGCAGACGGCATTAGAAAATAATCTGAACCTGCGTAGATTTCCTGTGCCAGCTGCAAATCAAAGGCAATGTTACAGGCAAATTTATCCGGATATTTTTCCGCAAAGTAGCGAAAACCATTTTCAATACTTGCATAACCTGTGCCGATCAAAACAAATTGAGCTTCGCCAAGCATGCAGCGATCCATTTGCGATAGCATCAGATCAAATCCCTTTTGGCTGGTCAAGCGGCTGACCATCCCGATCAAAGGCACACCAGCATCTACTGGCAGCCCCATTCTCTGCTGCAGATGCGCTTTGGCTCTCTGCTTGCCGGACATATTTTTTACCGAGAAATGGTCAATCAGATACTTATCCGTTTCTGGATTGTAGATGTCATAGTCAATTCCGTTCAATATCCCCGAGAGTTTCCCGCTCACAAACCGCAGAATGGGATCCAGCCCGTTGCCGAATTCTGGTGTCTGGATTTCTTTCGCATAGCTCGGTGAAACAGTTGTGACACGGTCAGCGTAAAGAATCCCAGCCTTAAGAAAATTAAGCGCGCCATTCTGCTCAACGGTGCCGTCGTAGAAACGCTCCATCCCCATACCGAATAAATCTGACAGAACATTGGGATCCATTGCACCCTGAAACTCTATATTGTGAATCGTGAGAACCGTGTGAATCTTATGATAAGCATTAATCCAGCGATACTTTTCTTTCAAAAGGAATGGAATCATCGCTGTGTGGAAATCATTGACATGCAAGATGTCAGGAATCCAGTCAAACCTCTCAAGCAGCTGGCAGACGGCTAGCTGAAACCAAGCCCAACGCTCACCGTCATCAAGATAGCCGTAAAGCTCTGGCCGACCGAAATACTGCTCATTTTCTAAGAAAATGTATTTTACTCCGTCTTTTACAAGGGTATTCACGCCAATAAACTGACGACGCCAGCCAATATTGACGAAATCGTAAAACTTAAACTCCAGCTGATCGCGGAATTCTTTCTTCATCCCCGAGAAAAGCGGCAGGACAACTTGGACATCTTGTCCTTTTTTGGCAAGCTCCTTGGGAAGTGCACCGACCACATCACCGAGCCCGCCTGTTTTAAAAAATGGGGCACATTCGCTGGCGGCAAAAAGTATTTTCATAATTTATCCTTTCCTAATGGCAATCAGGAGATCTCACACTGTGTCCGAAATCATTTTCGCTCCTCTAGCATTCTGATTTCAGAAACAATCACTTGCGTAAGCTTTTTCCCTTACGATTAATTGGCAATAATGTCCTCGGTGACATGTGCGCCTTTAGGGATGACAATTGGATTCTCCGCGCTTCCTTCAATCTTTACGCCTTCAATGACGACATTTTTATCAATAATGGCGTATTTAACCTGAGCACCCTTTTTGATATGAGCGGAGGTGAAAACAAGAGATTTATCAACAATTGTATCCGATTCAATGATCGTGCCGCGACTAATGATAGAATCCATCACAACGCCCTTTACAATACAGCCTGAACCAAATTGAGAGCGATGCGCCCAGCTGTTCTCGGAAAAGTAAGTCGGCACCTCGTTTTTAATCTTGGTATAGACAGGCTTTGCGCCATAAAGAAGGCTGGTAAAATTACTAGGTTCAAGCATTGCCATATTTGCATCGTAATAAGACTTGATGTCTAAAATATTGCTGATGTAGCCTGTATACTCATAGGTATTCGTATCCGTATCCCAGAGATGATTCCGAAGCAAGCGGGAGACAGAAGCGTACTCTCCTTTATCCTGCATCTCCTGGATGAATTCTATGAGCCAATCCGTGTCCACAATAAAGGTATTTAGAGAGAGATTTTCGAATTCCTGAACAGTAGCTTCTTCTTCAATTTGTCTAAAATCTACGCCATAGACGCGATTATTCTGATCAAATCTGACCACAGTATCTGTTGGCTCAAAATCTGATGAAGACATTTTTTTATAGACAGTTGTGATGTGCTTATCAGAGCTTTGGTGAATTTTTAGAACTGCCTGCAAGTCCACGTTGGCAATGATTTTACTGCCGATAAGCACTGTATAAGGGGAATTTGACATCTTAAGAAAATTGATTTGTGATTCGAAATAAGGCAGACCTTTGTCCTTTTTGCGTTCAAAATCTTGCTGAATGTACACAAACATGTGCGCAGACAGAGAGTCAAGCCCCCATTCCTTACCTGAGCGAATATGGTCAAAGACGGACTGAGTCTCACCCTGATTAAATACCATAAAAACGGTTTTTACATTGCCGTTTGACAAAGAGGAAAGAGGAAAGTCAATCAGGCGATATTTGCAGTCAAAAGGCAGCGTGGCGAGAGGGCGATCTGTTGTCAAAGGGGCGAGTTTATCGTAAGTCATCGCGTTTGACAAGATGGCACACATTTTATTTGAATTGTTCATTTTGATTTCTCCTTAACTGAGGTCAATGCGCATCAGAAGTTATGAAATTTCTATACTTCGTACGGACCTGCTAATCTCTTGTTATAGCTCTTTCTTTTTTCCGACAACTTCTTGATGCCCCACCACTGCAATATCATCTGGCGTCCCAACTACGGACACACCGTCTGAAATATGTGCATTTTCTCCAACAATGGCGTTCTTGATCGTCACATTTTTACCAATGTAGCTTCCTGACATGATAAAGCTGTCTTCTACGGTCGCATCTTCGTGTATCTCAACATTTTGAGAAATAATCGAATGGATGACAGTTCCGTCAACATAGCAGCCGTCTCCTATCATCGCATTATGTGCAAGCCCTTTGCTCGTAATAAAGTGCGGGGTAGAAATTGCATTTCGGCTATAAATTCGCCAGCTCTTGTCGTAAATGTTCAGCGCGTTATCAGGCTCCAAAAATTCCATGTTGGCTTCGTGAAGGCTGGCAATGGTACCGACGTCTTTCCAGTATCCGGAAAAACGATAAACAAAGACATTGTCTCCGCCTTCAATGTATCCTGGAATGACATTATTGCCGAAATCCTCGACACTGACACCTTTCGACTGGTTGGTGGTCAGAAACTCGCGCAATCGTTTCCAGGTGAAAATATAAATTCCCATTGAGGCAAGATTTGACTTGGGCTCAGCTGGTTTTTCTTCAAATTCAATAATACGGCCATTATCATCCGTGTTCATGATACCGAAACGGCTGGCTTCCTTCAGAGGCACTTCCATTACGGATACTGTTAATGATGCTTCTTTATCAATGTGCTCCTGCAGCATTTTCTCATAGTCCATCTTGTAGATATGGTCGCCCGAGAGAATCAGCACATACTCTGGATCCATCTTTTCGATGTAGTCCATGTTCTGGAAGATGGCGTGTGACGTTCCCTCAAACCATTTGCTGCCTTCCTGTGATCCATAAGGCTGAAGAATCGTCACGCCCGAATTGATGCCGTCAAGTCCCCAAGCCGCCCCATTTCCAATGTGTGTGTTCAACTCAAGCGGCTGATACTGTGTGATCACACCCACATTGCGGATGTTAGAATTTGCACAATTGGAGAGCGCAAAGTCAATGATTCTGTAGCGTCCGCCAAAAGGGACCGCTGGCTTCGCAACATCTTTTGTTAATTTCCCAAGTCGGGTTCCTTGCCCGCCTGCCAGAATCAATGCAAGCATTCCATTTGCCATAAGTAATATCTCCTTCTCTCTCTATAGAGCTCAACATGCGAGAAGCTCAAGATCAAATAAACACATTCTTTTCGCTGCAGCAGCGAATATCAATTTCTCTTTGATGAAACTGTGAACCTGTCCAAAGCAAGAGCTTCAAATTCTCAAAATTTTACACTTTTATTTACCGTGTCTCACGGCTTTGTTGAACAACGCGTACAAAGGACGAGCCATTCTTTTATATTGTCTGTCAGACACTGAAAGTTAGCTTTCATCTCTAGTTTCAGATCGTTTCGAATCCTTGATGAAATCTGCCAGAAAACCAGTCAAGTCACCAGAAGAAGCTAAACTTTCCAAATTCCAATGCATTCGATAACGCCAGTAATAGTAGGTAAAAGCTGGGTTGTTAATGCGCGTCAGTTCTGCATCCGGGGCGCGGTAATCTTGGGTCAGATCAAGCCAGTCTTGAATCGGGAAAATCGCGAGCATGGCATCTGTATTGAGCATGCGCTTGATGATCTCCTGAATTATTTCCGGATTCGCTTCCCAAGGCGCTTCACCCTCCCAATGCATGATTTCATTGTAATAACGTTGAATCAGATTGTGATCCTCTTGCCACCATAAGCGCAAAGGCGTGGTATCATGACTGGAGGCGGTAATCACAGACAAATAAGGCACATGAGACAAATCTGTCACAAAACTATTTCCCTCAGGCATGCGCTCTACAATAAGCCGCAAAATCTGCAGTTGCCGCATGACATCCGGCACAGTATCTGGAACCATTCCCAAATCTTCACCGCAGGCTAGCATATCTGTCGCATTCTTGATCATGGTTAAGCGCTTTAAGCCTGTATCCTGCCAATAATTATAATTTCGTCCATAGAAGTATTGATGATGCAGAACTTCCAGCTGGTACTTAAATGCGTCGCCGAATTCTCGAAAAGAAATGGTGTTCATCATGTTGATCCGCGGATGAAACATGTTCGGATTGTTGTGATCACGAATAAAAATAATATTTTCGTGAAGCTGATATAGTCCCTCTTTTTGCCAAGATTCAATCTGATTGTTGAGGTTGACTTTCTGCTGTGTATTGTAAGCCGCTTTCAGCCTATAATTTCCGTTTCCTTCATAGTCCAGAAAACGCTGTATGATATTATCCCGATTATCGCGTCCGAAGATTTCGTCAATTACCCAATCTTTGATAAAAGGTTCCGTGAAACGCTCCACTCCCCAGTATCTCAAAGGAATACCATATGATTCAATTTCATCTGCGCTCAAAGGAAGAGCTGGTGAGAAATGTCCTAATAATCCGCGAACTGCGTCTCCAGGGTTCTCCCAAATTCTGAAAAAACCGAGAATATGGTCAAGCCGATAAGCATCAAAATACTCAGCCATATTGCGCATTCGCAATTTCCACCAGGCAAAGCCATCTTCGGCCATCTTCGACCAATCGTAAGTTGGAAATTCCCAGTTCTGCCCTGTCACGGAAAAAACATCCGGCGGTGCGCCTGCTTGCATATCCAGATTAAACAACTCAGGACATGCCCATGCGTCCGCCGATTTTCGATCTACACCAACCGAAATATCACCTTTGACCGCAATTCCTAAATGATGACAATAGTCAATCGCCTCTTTCAGCTGACAATGCAGCAGATATTGGACAAAAATATGGAGATTGATTTTTTCTGAAGCTTCTTTTTCCTTTGACAACGCCATAAAAAGACTTTCAGAATAAAGCTTTTCCTTCCATTGTTCAAAATCAGCCGTCTTGTATTTATCTCGGAAATAACAAAAGGCCGCATAAGGCTTTAGCCAGAATTTACCTGCCTGATAAAAGGCTTTAAACTCAGAGCTTAAAAAAATCTTTTCATGGAACTGATCAAAAACAAGCTGAACAAATCGCCATTTAAAATCTAGCGTACGCTCATAATCGATCTGTTCAAGCGCATTGAGTTCTTCAGCTTCTTTGACAAACTTTTCAGCATCGCCTTGACTGAGTTTTGGAAGAAACTCACTAAAGTCCAAATAAATCGGATGAAGTGCAAACACAGAATTTGCTCGATAAGGCGAGGTGTCTTTCCAGTTCATAAAGATGGTTGTGTCATTGATTGGCAAGAGCTGTATGACATCCATTGCGCTTTTGGCAGCAAAATCGGCCAGAAGTTTGAGATCAGTGAATTGTCCGATTCCCCAAGAATTTTTGCTGCGCAGAGAAAAAACCGGCACAGCAAGACCTGTATGATAAGGCTTTGGCCCATTTGGTTTAAATACAAATTCTTCAGTCATATGCACCGCTTTCTATTGGACGAGTTGCTTAAAATGTTATAAAAATACACTCGAATAAAGCCGTTTTCGCCATGAAGAATATCTGCTATTGGCAAACGGTTTCAATACTTAATTATAACAATTTTTTCTAATTTTTGCATATTTTGAAAAAGAAATAAAAACGAACATTTTCTTAACATTCGTCTTTTTTAATTAGGTTTGTAAGAAGGCCATTTATCAACTTCATGGCTGCTTTATCTGAAAAATCTTTAGATAAGTTAATCGCTTCGTCTATCGCAACGCGATCAGGCGTGTCAGAGTACAGAATTTCATAAGCACCTAAACGCGCCACACTTCGATCAATCGTTGTCATTCGTTCAATTGACCAAGTCTTCATCAGAAATTCAGCTAATTTCTGATCAATCGTCTTATAATTATCTAGAACGCCTCTGGTTAGCAGATTGAAGAATTCCTGATTTTTCTGATTGAAGACCCGACCATTCAGGATATAAGTCAGCAAGTCAGAATCAGACTGATCAGGGCGTACTTCCTTTGAATACAGAAATTGAAGCGCAATTTTCCGAACTTCATGTTGCGTCAATCTTTCCTGATCAGTTTGCATCAAAAAATCCTTCCTTGAAAAGGTCATTGAAATCAGGCTTCTTCGTTGTCTTCGGCACAATGCCCATAATGTGAACATTGACCTCAGAAATCTCGATTTCGGTCAAGGCAAAGACTTTTTCAGTAACTTCATGTTGAATTGTTTGTGCGACATCAGGCACGCGGACACCTGCCGTCAAAAAAAGATACAAATCTGCTGACACTTTGTCGCCGTCAGATTTGATATAAACCCCTTTGCCTTCAGCCTTTTTGCCAAGTGCTTCCAAAGTACGCTTATTTCTTAAAGCATAGACACCGTCAACTTTTGAGGCTGTCACACCAATGATAACCTCCAGCACCTCTGGCGCAATTACAATCTCACCAAGATTTTCTGTCGTTTCTGCCATGATTTTTCCTTTATTTTTATCAAAGTTGACTTATCTCGCGTGAAAAGTCAGTTCTTTTATTGTCAAACATAGATGTAAGATTCTTGTTTTCTCACAAAACTCAAACTTTTAAGCGCGTCTGAGGTATGAACCCGTTTGAGTATTGATTTCAAGCTTTGTACCCACTTCAACAAAGTCTGGGACATTGACAACAAGACCCGTTTCCATTGTTGCTGGTTTTCCGGATCCAGTCACTGTTGCCCCCTTGATTGAAGGCTGTGTGTCCGTCACTGTCAGTATAACAGTAGTCGGCAATTGAATCCCAATCACTTCACTTCCGAAGAATTGTATTTTAACTTCTGTATTTTCAAGCACATAGAGCAGCTCGTCTTTAACCTGCTCAACTGGAATTTCGTATTGTTCAAAAGTCTCATTGTTCATAAAATAGGCGGTGCCATCCATTTGGTAGAGGTATTGAGCTGGAACAGTTTCAATCACTGCCTGTTCAAATTTATCTTCAGGACGATAAGTATCATCAAAAACTGAACCTGTACGAACATCGCGTAATTTCATGCGCATGATGGTGTTGCCTTTACCTGGCTTGTGGTGACTTGCCTCTACCACTCTGAGAAGTTTGTCTCCGTTTATAAATGTCATTCCTGATTTGAGTTCGTGTGCTGCTACCATTATTTATTTCTCCAATATCATTACTGTTTCGTTATTAACAGTTCATTTTAGCATATTAAGGGCTAGATTTCAAATGTCTGTTTATCAGTCTCAATGAAAAGGTCGGCCCTTTCATTTCCAGCTCAGACGACAATGAGATCCTTGGGTGATTGCGTCAGAACTTCGCAGCCGTCTTTTGTGATTAAGAGGTCATCTTCAATCCTTACACCGCCGTTATTTGACAGATAAATTCCAGGTTCATCCGTCAGGATCATATTTTCCTGTAGGAGTTGATCTGTCATCTTCTGGTTGAAGAAAGGCGGTTCATGAATATCTAAACCAAAGCCGTGGCCAATGCCGTGTGTAAAGTTTGCGCCATAGCCTGACGAGGCAATCACATCGCGCGGAATTTTGTCAAAATCAGCAAATGACAAACCAGCCTTTGCCTTCTCAATCAAAGCAGAATTAGCTGCCAGCACTGTTGCATAAATCTCACGCATCTTATCATCCACTTGACCGACGAAAATTGTCCGCGTCATATCACTGGCGTAGTGCTGATAGAAACAGCCGAAATCAATTGTTACCACATCACCTAAATCAATCGGCTTGTTAGTTGCTACACCATGAGGCAAAGCACTTCGCTTCCCGGAAGCCACGATCGCTTCGAAAGAGACGCCCGATGCACCCAACTCTCTCATCCTGAAATCCAGAAAATTTGCCACTTCAAGCTCAGTGCGTCCCGGCTCGATAAATTTCAGCACATCTGAATATGCCTGATCTGTGATTTGACAAGCTTTGCGAATCAGCTTGATTTCGTCTTCATCCTTAATCTGCCGCAGGCTCATGAAGAAATTACTGCTCGGAATCAATTCTGTCTTTAACAGATCTGCCAAGGCTTTGTAGGTTGCAAAGTCGATACTATCCTCAAAAGCAATTTTAGTTAAAGCAGTTGACAATTTGGCGATTTCCTTCAAAGGCTCACGGGTTGAAATCACTGTCATATCTTTGACAACTTCTCTGGCAAAGTCTATGTAGCGGTCATCGGTCAATAAATAGTCCTGATGTTCAGTCAATAAAATCATTCCGGCAGTTCCAGAAAAGCCTGTCAAATAATAGATGTTCTTCATATCTGTCACGACAAAAGCATCCAGTCCTTCAGCCAACATTTTCTCTTTTATTTGTTGTGTTCTCATAATTATATTTTACCAAAAAAAGCTTGATCTTGTGTGATTTTTTCATTTCAATAAACACTACAACTGCTGTCTCTGGAATTAAGCTCTGCAAGAGTTTTCTCGGTGGCCTGATTTGAATGGAAATCAAAAAGACTCTATTTTTTAGAGCCCTTTCATTTCATTTTACGTTATGTTGGGATTACCATGTTTGAATCCAAGCTCCTGCGCCCTGGCTTTGATAAACTTGAGTGGCCATGGCAATTTGGTCGTCAACGCTCATTCCCTGATATTCTCCATGTCCGAGCAGCTGGAAGAGGCCGTAAGCGCCAGATGAACTGTTGACAGCGCCAGAATTACCGCTTGACTCAGCCATAATCACATTTTTCCATTGATCCGCACTCACGCCGGTATTTGCCGCCATCTGACCGGCAGCGTATGAAACCACATCAGAGCCTGTATAAGCTGTGCCAGTTGTGGGAGTGCTAGCAGGAGTCGTACTGTTTGCTGAACTAGTAGGATTTACAGCGCCCTGTGTTGCCTGAATGCTCTGTTCAGCAATTTCATATGCGCCAGACCATCCCCATTCCTGATAGTAACGATTCACTTGATCCTGAACGACCTGTGCATCAAAGTTTTTCTCATTTAGCTTTTGAACGCGTTCATCGCCATTACCTAAATCACCGTGGATGACCAACAGCGCTTCCTGATTGATTTCTTCTTGAGTTTTAGCAGCTGTTTGTGACGGAGCAGCTGTTTGTGACGGAGTGGCTGCTTGGGATGGCTCGGTCTTGGCAAGCTCAGCGTTATCAGCTGATACAGTATTTGGTAATACTACTGATGCTAAGCCTGTGCTCAACAGTGCAGCTCCAAGGGCTGTGCTGCGCTTAAATTTCATTTCGCTTCGGCTTGGTTTCTGGTGTAATGCTTTGTACATTAGAAAATTTATTCCTCTTAAATATTGGCACTCACTCAAGCAAGTGCTGGTTAAAGACTATTGCAGGATTTAATCAATTGTTTTCAACACGAATAATAAACTCTCTGCAGTGTCATCGTTAAACTTACTTTGTCATTTTATACTAAGTCTGTTACATTTATATTACTGAGAGGCGAATTCTTTTTCTTGTAAATTACAAATGTGTGTGATTTGTTTTTCTGTAAGCATTAAGCTTCTAGATACAAGACATTTGATTGCTATTTGTGCAAAAAAAATGAAGCAAAGCACGTCATCTCTGATGAACGAGCTTTACTTCATTAAGGTTTTCAATCCGATGTTCTTACATCAGTTTTTTTGATTACTCACAGAGAAGGCACCTCTAAGCGCTGAAGCGCAAAGAGTCTGCTTGCACAAAAGGACTGGCTCTATCTGCTAAAGCAGCAAAAGCCACTAACCTTTTCGCGAAAGCGAACTCTAAGCGCTGAAGCGCAAAGAGTCTGCTTTTACTTTACCATACTACCCATGCGCTTGGGCCTTGAGATAGATAAACACCTGTGGCCATCGCAATTTGTTCGTCAATGCTCATACCTGAGTATTCTCCATGGCCGAGAAGTTGGAAGAGGCCATAGGCGCCTGAGGAGCTGTTTACTGCATTGGGATTTCCGCCTGATTCAGCCATGATGACTTCCACCCATTTCGCTGCGCTCACGCCTGTATTGGCTGCCATTTTGTTTGCAGCGTATGAAATGATGTCATCTCCAGGGACGGTGCTTGCTTCTGGAGCAGGCGCTGGTGCTGCTGGTGCTGAGGCTTCTGGTGCTGAGATTTCTGGTGTTGAGGTTTCTGGTGCGACCGCTGATTTCGGCTGTTCAGCTTGAATGGCATCTGACTTTTGAACTGCAACTAGCAAGCCCCAATCTTGATAGAAACGGTTGACTTGATCCTGAACAGCTTTTGCATCAAAGTTAGCTGCTGTAAGATTTTGAACGCGCGCCTCACCATTACCCAGATCACCGCGGATAACCAGCAATGCCTCGTGATTGATCTCTTCTTGAGTTCTGACAATCATCTGAGATTGGGTATGTGTATGTGCTGAGCCACTCTGAGGCGTCTGAGCACTTTCAGCAGACACATGGCCCGTTAAAAAGGCTGAGAATAGGCTGATACCTACTAAGAAAGCTGCGCCAAGAGCTGAACTCTTTTTGATTACTGAATCATTTTGACTCTTTTGTTGAGTTGATACTTTGTACATAATTTAAAAATTTTTCCTTTGCTTGGCCTTCACATCTGTGTCAGCCTGATTAACATCCGCTTTAATCTCATCCATTGGTTCAGTAAGATGGACAAAATCATCACGTTTGTTTAAAAAGTTACTCGCATAGTTTAAACTATGATTATTACATTTTTATTACTGAAAAGGATTTCATTTTTTCAAATTAATTACAATATTGTGAATTTTTTGTGTTTTATGTTAAATTCAGACAATTTAGAATGAGAAAAAACTGGATTTTACTGAGGCTGCTGAAAAAGTTCTGATTTGCTCAAACATCATTAATCCAAAAGTAAAAGTCGACAGGTTTTACAAACTTGTCGACTTTTACTTTACCTTCCCATCTTATTTTTCATCTATC
>JAITVN010000100.1 GCA_031285775.1 Streptococcaceae bacterium
TTCGCTTCGTTGCGCAGTTTTACCCTCCCTTGGGTGCGAGGACGCAAGCAAAGCATTTCAGACAGTCCAGTGGACTGTCTGAAATGCTTTCATTGCTAATTTTTGAGTCCTTCGGTCTCAAAAATTCCTTTTTTCGCACGGCGGGTGGGTAAAACTGCTCCGCTGCGCTTTTGTGTTTTGTGTTATTCAATATTTTTAGGTAATTCTTAACTGTACTTATGAGCTTGAAATTTAGTATAATGGGGTTGAAGCTAGAGGAAATCGGCTTTAGTGGAGGTGTTGCATGCTTGTGATAATTATTGTGGTCGCACTAGTTATCTGCGTCTTCTTTGTTGCCTTGACGAATAATTCTTCTGAGAATCAGGTAGGCGGTGAAGCTGGTGATTCTTCAGAGGAGGCTGATGATGCAATTCCTGAAGACATAATATTTAAAGAGTATTATCAAAATGGAGGTAAAAATAATGAATGATGTGATGATTTCGACGATGAACGACATGCCGGGCTACAAGGTCACTGAGGTTTTTGGTGAGGTCTTTGGGCTTACGACGCGTTCTCGTAATGCGATTTCTAGTATGGGGCAAGGGCTTAAGCAGATTGCCGGCGGGGAAATCAAGGGTTACACGTCTTTGCAGCACTCTTCTCGTGAGGAAGCGATTGCGCGGCTGAAGGATGAGGCGGCTAAGAAGGGGGCGAATGCGATTCTGGCGATGCGTTTTGATTCAAGCACTTTCGGTACGGTTGATTCTGTGGCGGCTTATGGTACTGCGGTCAAGGTGGAGAAGCTGTGATTGTCTTATTCAACAAGCCTTTCGGTGTGCTGACTAAATTTACGGATGCAGAGGGTCGGGCAAATTTGTCCGACTTTATTGACATTCCGGATGTTTATGCGGCGGGTCGGCTGGATAAGGATTCTGAGGGTTTGCTGCTTTTGACGGATGATGGGAGGCTGCAGCATCGTTTGACGGATCCGAAGTCTAAGTCGTACAAGACTTATGTGGTGCAGGTTGAAGGGGAAATGACTGAGGAAGCGCTTCATCAGCTGGAAAAGGGTGTTTTGTTGAAGGATGGGATGACTTTGCCTGCCAGGGTTCGTCGCCTCAGTGAAGCACCTGATTGGCTTTGGGAGCGAAAACCGCCTGTGCGTTTTCGTGCGTCGATTCCGACGAGTTGGCTGGAGATTTCTATCAAAGAGGGGCGGAATCGCCAGGTGCGTCGGATGACTGCGGCTGTTGGTTCTCCTACGCTGCGGCTGATTCGGACTCGGATTGGGGAGTATGAGTTGGGGGATTTGGTCAGCGGCTCTTATAAAATAGTGTAAGTTCAAGTTTTGTATGCGGTGAGATATTCTTTCAAATTGTAAATTTCTTCGAGTCACTCTTTTAATCAGAGTGAGAAATATGAAGGAAATTGATGCGTAACACATTTGCTAAAAAAAGAGTCTGGATAATTTTGATAGCTGTTCTTCTTGTGTTAATGACGGTTCTTTTTGCGGGGCAATTGTTAAAAAGTCAAAGCAGAATTCAAACTGTAAAGACGGATGGTGGAAATCTGTACATTTCTCAAGCCGACAAATTTGGTCAGGCAGCGAGTTTTGCCTGGCAGGATAAATGGGGCAAGCCAGTGAGCCAAGAATTGACAGCTTTGGAGTCTGGGAAATTATTCAACAATCAAAAGGTGACAGGGTACTTGACTTTTCGTTCATCTGATGTTGCATTCGTGCACTTTGAAGGAGATTTCTTTTCTGGAAAAACTACAAGTGTCAAATTGAATATTTCTTCAAGTGTTTGGCCTGCTTCAGATGCTCTTGTCGATAGTAATTCAAGGATTTCAAAGATAAACGGTGTCTCTGTGAGGGCAGCTTATGCTTATGACACACGTAGAAATGCGGATATGAAACGCGTTAAGACTATTATTTGTTCTGCCGCGTTTAAAGTGAATGGCTTGAATTTTTACCTTGAGAATAGTGGCCCGAGAGGAAAAAGCAGAGCGGTGTGGAGAGAACTCGGTTCTGTTGTTGACCAATTGACAGATGATCCGCCAGATTTTTCTACTTTGTCTCCTCTACTTAGGTGTGGAAATGAATTGTAGGTTTTCTTGTATATTGAGATGAAATCAAACCTGTGATTTGAAAGCCTGTGAGGTTGCTTGTTAGTTTAATGCTGTGCCGTTTGGAGATGTAAGAGGCACAGCATTATTATTTCTTGTGAATTATAAATCATACGAGGGTTAAAAAAAGATATTTATGTTCATTATAATGAAAACAAATCGGATGAAATGATTTACGTTTCATTATAAAGAACACATCGCTTGATAATTACCGCTATTTTCAGTATAATGAGCAATGTAGAAGTGGTGCTTTGAAGATAGAAGGAGAATTCATGTTTCACAGAGATTTATATTTTAATCAAATTAAGAATTTTATCGGAAAAGATATTATTAAAGTCATCACAGGTTTTCGCCGCTCTGGAAAATCTGTTTTCCTCAAGCAAATCATGGACTCAATTGATAGTAATTCAAAAGTATATCTAAATTTCGAGAAGAAGATAAATGAAAAATACCGTGATGAGAACGAACTAAATTCATATTTGGAATCACAGATTAAACCGAATCAAAAAACCTACATCTTCCTTGATGAAATTCAACTTGTTGAAGGATTTGAAAGTGTCTTGAGTTCATTAAAAGCCAGTTATGATGTAGATTTGTATATTACAGGAAGCAACTCCAGACTGCTCTCTGGAGAGTTAGCAACCCTTCTTGCAGGACGCTACGTCAGCATTTTGATGCTGCCCTTCTCTTACAAGGAATTCAAACAAGTTCGGTTGGATGCGAGCTTTGAAGATTATATTGTAGAGGGCGGAATGCCTATGGTCAGTGATTTGGAACTGGCAGACCGTGAACGTAGAATGATCTTAGAGGATATTTTCAATTCTGTGATTTTAAAAGATATTATTGATCGAAACAAAATTCGAGATGTTAGTGTGCTAGAAAAACTAATCACATATGTTATTTCTGAAGTTGGCCATGTCTTTAGCGCCAACAGCATTTCGAAGTATTTGAAATCTCAAAGACAAAATGTTTCGATAAACACCGTAATCAATTATCTGAAAGCATGTCAAGCAGCCTATTTATTCAATGCTGTGCCTTTCGAAGATGCCAAAGGTAAATCAATATTTAACGTGAATGACAAGTATTACGTGATTGACCAAGGTATGCGTGATGCCATTATCGGAAATAATTTTGAGAGTATTGAACTCATTCTTGAGAATATTGTCTATTATGAACTCTTAAGACGCGGATTTAAAGTCACGGTGGGCAGAAATGGAAGTAAGGAAATTGATTTTATTGCGAGGAAGTCTGGGAAGGTTGAATACTATCAGGTAACTTACATCATGGGTGCGAAAGAAACGCGTGACCGAGAATTTTCGGCTTATGATGGTATTGCTGATAATTTTCCCAAGTTTGTTTTGAGTACGGATCGGCTTGACTTTAGTCAGAATGGAATTGTTCATAGGAATATTGAGGATTGGTTGTTGGAGGATTATTGAGACAGTAAGTTATGATTTGGTGATTTCTGACGAATTTGTGGAATTTTTTGCTTTTTACTACCTGTAAAATTTGAAAAAATCCCAGAAAAGAAGTACAATGAGAGTGTGAGTGAGATTTTACGTAGAAACACACCAAGTTATACTGGTGGCGGGAACTTAAGTGCTGCTAGGCGTAAAATTATTAATCCTGAGGCTCTTCCAAACTGGCAGAATGTTGAGATTGATGAATCAAAACTTACGAGTTATGCTTTGAATATGGATCATCCAGTGGGTCGCCCTAAAGCTATTGAATTTCATGATAGACTAGGTTTCACAAACCTTAACTATCGAGCCTTAGTGAATCAGATTATTCAGCAATTGCCGTTTTATAAGGCGATAAAATCTCGGATGACACCTGATGGCCAAAGCTATGTTGTCGTTATGCCTGTCTCGGGATATAATGGAGAGAATGCCAAGATTCTTGCATTCTTCATCGATGATAAGAATTTGGGGCATCCCCGCTTGTCAAATGTTAGAATTGCTCACGGAAAGGACACTTCAAAATGGAATTAAACTTATATGATGTTGTAAAGCTAAACAGTGGTCAGGAAGCAACCATTCTTGAGAAGTTTTCTAATGGAGACTTTCTTGTTGATGGTTCAGAAGATGTTCCTTTCCTTGTCAAGTTATCCGAAATTATTGAGGTCACTTGGAAGTATAGTGCTGAAAAGAAAAGGGAACTTGCTAGAGCATAATTTGAATGAATCATGAATTTAACAAAGCGTTTGTCCTAATTGACAGGCGCTTTATTAGTATCAGATAAAGAAGAAAATTGAGGTAAAACCTATGGCAAAAGATGATTATTTTGTGGTTGCTTATAAGATCTTGACTTATTTGTATCAGTGTTTGAAGCGAGGAGATAAGCCGGAAGATTCAGCACTGACAGCAACAGCTTATCAATTAAACGAGAGTTATTGGCAGTTTATAGTAGAATCGCTGGTAAATGAGTGCTATCTTGACGGGGTCACGGATGTTTCGATCATTGGCGGGGAACGGCACACCTTCACTCACGACCTAAGGATTACACCAAAAGGAATTGGCTATCTAATGGTAATGGATAACCCGTTCATGAAAAAGGTTGAGAATGCTTTGAAAATATCAGTGATTTGTCTAAACTGATCCCTGGATTATAAATGTAAATGACGTTTGCCAATGCAGGCAGACGTTTTCTTATGCCCGCTAAGGCGTAAAACAGGCAGAAAGGTAAGAAATGGCAGAATTTGCGACGATATCAACATCAGATGCAGCTTTATCACATGCCGGCCTAAATTCTATTTCGCCGCCAAGCCTATTTCCTTTATTTGAACCAGATCCAATTAGCTTTTCTTTCAAAACAATCTGCATAACTTTTTATTCAACACGTTGTGCAACTTGTCTTGGTTAAGAAACATCAGCGTCAATTACTGAAAGGTCAATCTTTTTGCTAAATAGAAGAGAATCTTTGTCACTCTGTCTAATAATCCCATGTGCACTCCCTTCCAGAGCTTTATTGAAGAAAACAATACTATGAACAATAACGCTTTTCCACGTCACGAAAAAGTATGGTAAAATTAACTATTCAAACAGAAAGAAACGAGAAAATGGACAACAAAAGCTCTTCAAAAGCCCACAGCAAAGGCTGCGGCTGTGGAATCGGCTCCTTCGGAATCGGAAGCATCCTCGCCGCAATCCTTTCCTACTCAACCTGGCACTCCATCTTTTGGGCAATTATTCATTTTTTCTTCGGCTGGGTTTACATCATTTATTTCGCCATTGTACATACCGCCCACTTGCAGTTGTTTTGGGACAATTTAGTGCGTTTAGTCACAGGCGGTTAGGTTTGGTAAACATAAAAGTTATCAAACTGATCAGCGGATTCATTAAAATGGAAATCGGCCATGGCATCTTCATTTGGAGAAGGAAACAATAATTGCAATTCACAAGATTTTTTGTTATACTATAAAAGTTGAAATCAGCCGAAGTCTAGGGAGCGCGTCAACATTGCATGTTGAATGTAGCTAAGCTGTAAAGCGAAATTGCACTGCACGCACCTGAAGTCTTTAGTAATCTTTAATTAGATGATTTCTTCAAATAAACATTTGAGGAGACATAAATATGTCACGTTACACAGGTCCATCATGGAAACAAAGCCGTCGCTACGGCATCTCACTTACAGGTTCAGGCAAAGAGCTTGCACGTCGTAACTATGTACCAGGCCAGCACGGTCCGAACAACAGATCAAAGCTTTCTGAATACGGTCTTCAGCTCGCTGAAAAGCAGAAGCTTCGCTTCATGTACGGTGTTTCTGAGCGTCAATTCCGTAACACATACGTAAAAGCAACGAGCATCAAGGGCGGAACTGCTGGTTTCAACTTCATGCTTGCACTTGAAGCACGTCTTGACAATGTTGTTTACCGTCTCGGCTTGGCAACAACACGTCGTCAGGCACGTCAATTCGTAAACCACGGCCACATTTTAGTTGACGGCAAGCGCGTAGATATTCCTTCATACTCTGTAACTCCAGGTCAGGTAATTTCAGTTCGCGAGCGTTCAATGAAAGTTCCAGCGATCGTGGAAGCAGTAGAAGCAACACGCGGCCGCGCAGCATTCGTCGAGTTTGACATTGAGAAGTTGACAGGCAAGCTGATTCGTATGCCAGAGCGCGACGAAATCAACCCAGAGATTGATGAAGCACTGATCGTCGAATTCTACAACAAAATGATGTGATTTCAGAGCTTACATTTAAGCCTCGTACGGAGTCTCCCAATCGGGAGGCTCTTTTTAATTAAGAAGCAGGAATTTATGGATAACATTAAACAAATTGCTCAGCAGCTCAAGATTTCAGATAAACAAGTCAAAAGTGTGCTTGATTTGACGGCTGAGGGAAATACGGTGCCTTTCATTGCGCGTTATCGTAAGGAAGTCACTGGTTCACTTGATGAAGTGCAAATCAAAGCTATCATTGATGAAAACGAGTCAATGACAAAGCTGGCGGACCGAAAAACCGCGGTACTGACTAAAATCGAAGAGCAAGGGAAATTAACAGATAGCCTGAAAGCCTCAATTGAAGCCGCAGATAAGCTTTCCGAAGTTGAAGATCTTTATCTGCCCTACAAGGAAAAGCGCCGGACGAAGGCGACCATTGCCCGAGAAAACGGTCTTTTCGACCTGTCGCAGATGATGGTCAAAAATCCGCCGAAAAATATCAACGAACTAGCAGAAAAGTTTTTGTGTGAAGCCTTCCCGACTGTAGAAAAAGTCCTTCAAGGGGCCGTCGACATTCTGTCGGAAATGATTTCAGAGGCATCTCCCATGCGTAACTGGGTCCTCTCAGAAATCAAGCGCAACAGCAGTGTGACCTCAAAGCTGAAAGACCCAGCCAAGGATGACAAGCAAGTTTTTCAGATTTATTACGACTTCAGCGAGAAGTTGTCAGGCCTTCCAAATCACCGTGTGCTGGCGCTCAACCGCGGCGAAAAAATGGGCGTTCTCAATGTGAAAATCGAAAATGACGATGACAAAATCATGCGTTTCTTTGAGTCCAGGTTTTCTGCACATGACAATCCTTACATGAAAGCGGCCATCAAAGATGCAGTGAAAAAGAAAATCATCCCGGCCATGGAGAGGATGATTCACGCAGAGCTGGATGAGAAGGCAGAGAATTCGGCAATCGAAGTTTTTGGACAGAATCTCAAGAATTTACTCATGGTTGCGCCGCTGAAAGGCTACACAGTGCTCGGCTTTGACCCTGGCTTCAGGAATGGCTGCAAGCTTGCAGTGGTTGATGCTACTGGGAAATTTTTGGATGCAACAGTCATTTACCCGACAAAACCCGCATCAGCGTCCAAAATCGCTGCAGCAAAAAAAGAACTTGCAGCCTTAATCAGAAAATATCATGTCGATATGATTGCCATAGGCAACGGCACGGCCAGTCGCGAATCTGAAGCCTTTGTGGCTGAAGTTCTCAAGGAAAATAAGTTCGACAAAACTTTCTATGTGATTGTCTCTGAAGCTGGTGCCTCCGTTTATTCTGCCGGTGAAGTCGCCCGTGAGGAATTTCCAGATTTGTCCATTGAGAAGCGCTCTGCGGTATCCATTGCCCGCCGTCTGCAGGATCCGCTGGCCGAGCTTGTTAAAATCGAACCTCAAGCAATCGGCGTGGGGCAATATCAGCACGACGTGCCGGAAAAGAAGCTCAGTGAGAATTTGGACTTTGTCGTCGAAACGGTCGTTAATCAGGTCGGTGTCAATGTCAATACAGCCAGTCCCTCTCTGCTCTCGCATGTGGCCGGCCTTAATGCGGGTCTGGCTAAAAACATCGTCAGCTACCGTGAGGAAAATGGCGCACTGACTGCGCGCGCCCAGCTGAAGAAGGTACCGCGTCTCGGTGCCAAGGCATTTGAGCAGGCCGCTGGTTTCCTGCGCATTCCAGAGGCCAAGAATTTTCTGGACAATACAGGTGTTCATCCAGAATCCTACCCAGTTGTTAAGAAACTCTTTCAACTGCTGAAAATTTCGCCAGACAGCAGCTTGGAAATATTGAGAACCGTTGATATCCCTGATTTGGCAGCACAACTCGGCGTAGGTCAAGAAACCCTGACAGATATCATCGCTGACTTACTCAAGCCAGGTCGCGACCTGCGTGACAGCTTCGATGCGCCCATGCTGCGCCAGGATGTCCTGAGTATCAAGGACTTGTCTATTGGGGAGAAACTTGAAGGGGCTGTGAGAAACGTGGTCGATTTTGGCGCATTTGTTGATATCGGCCTTCATGACGATGGGCTCGTACATATTTCAGATCTTTCAAAGCATTTTGTGAAAAATCCGCAGGAAGTTGTGGCTGTCGGACAAATCGTGACAGTATGGGTAAAATCGTTGGATGCACAGCGCGGAAAAATTAATTTGACAATGGTAGAACCCAAGTAAATTGCTTGGTGGATTGATGAGGTATAAGAAAACCATGAAATTCAAGGCAGTCATTTTTGATATGGATGGTGTCCTTGTTGACACAGAGCGTTTCTTTCATCAGAAACGACTTGATTATCTTGAGAGTATAGGAATTGACACTTCAAAATTTCCTAGATCTTATTTTGCTGGCGGACGAGTGCGTGATTTGTGGCCGGAGTTACTCGGAGACAAATACAGAGAAGAAGATGTTCCAAAGCTCCAGGCTGACTATAGAATTTTCAAAGAATCTACCCACTATTCCTACAAAGCGCTCTTATTTCCTGATGTGATTGAATTGCTGGAGTTCTTGAAAAGCTCTGGCTACAAGATAGGCATTGCTTCCAGCTCGGATCATGCTCAGATTGAACGTTGCTTCAACGAAGCCGGTATCGGTCAATTCTTTGACGTGACATGTTCAGGTGAGGACTTCGTAGAAACCAAGCCGAACCCGGAAATTTATCTAACCGCCATGAAAAAACTGAGCGTAACGGCGTTAGAAACACTCATTATTGAAGACTCGACCATGGGAATTGAGGCAGGAAAAGCTGCTGGCGCAACAGTCTGGGCGATTCGCGATGATTTTTTCGGGATGGATCAATCCCAATCTGATTTATTGGTACAAAATCTGCATGAAGTAAAGGAAAAACTTGTTCACTGATACAGAACTCACAAATTATGTAAAAGAAATCAGCCTTAGCAAATTCGGTAAGGCTTTTCGCCATCACGCACAATGGAATTCGCGATTGCGTACAACTGGCGGTCGATTTTTTCCATTAGATGACCATTTAGATTTTAATCCGAAGTTTGCATCCCATCCAGATTTTGACAAAATCATACTGCATGAACTCTGTCATTATCACCTCTACAATGCGAAAGCTGGCTACAAACACGGAGACAGAGATTTCAAGATTCTGCTCAAACAAGTTGGCGGAAGTCGACATGCACCCGCTCTGACACCAAGAGAGATTAATTATCTCTACGTTTGTGACCGCTGCGGCGCCGCTTATCCTCGTCAGCGAAAGATTGACATAAGAAAATACCGCTGCGGAAAATGTCGCGGAACATTAAGATGTGAAGGACGCTCGAAATGGGGCGTGCCATTCGACTAGGCGCGGTTCGCGCCATAGCGAGAATGGACAGCAGCGTCCACAGGACGCAGACAATTTCAGAAGCTTTAGCTTCTAGAAATTGCTAGGGCTTTAGCCCTGTGTAGAAATTTACCCCCTGAGGGGGAAAGCGACCTCTAAGTGCTAAAGCACTAAGAGTCTGCTTAGAAAAACTGTAGGAAAGGCTTCAGCCTTTTCGAAAGTTTTGCTCACAGAGAAAGCGACTTCTAACCGCTAAAGCGGTAAGAATCTGCTTATCTAATTTCCACCTAAAGGTGAAAGCGATCCGTAATCGGCAGTAGCCGAAACGGCCTGCTTCCTAGCCCCTAGCGTCCTGAACTCAGTTAATCAAATAAGATGCGAAGGACGCTCGATAAGGGGCGTAGAAATTTAGAAAAACTGTAGGAAAGGCTTCAGCCTTTTCGGAAGTTTTGTCTAATTTCCTAGCCCCTAGCGTCCTGAACTCAGTTAATCAAAAAAGCATCCTCAAAATAATATTGAGAGTGCTTTTAATTTAGAAGTTTAAAGGATTCGCGATTTATTTATCAGGCGACATGACCATTGGAACAACCAAAGGATTTCGCTCAGTTTCTTTGTACAAGAATGGACTAAGTGCTTCACGCATCGCCTTGGCCACACCAGCCTCGTTGATCCCCTCTTCATTTAGGGAAGTTCGAATGGCGTTGAAAAGCACACGCTGTCCAGAACGAATAAGATCACCAGATTCTCTCATGTAGATGAAACCGCGACTGAGCAAATCAGGTCCTGCAATAATTTGCTTCTTGGCAATGTCTACATTGGCCACCGCAATGACAATACCATCTTCTGACAGTTCACGGCGATCATGCAGCACAGCATTCCCGATGCCGCCGATATCATTTCCGTCTACATAAATGTCGTCCGCACGGAAATGATCAGCAAAACGGCAGCTGTCTCGTGTCAAAGCCAGAACATCACCATTGCCCTGAATAAAACAATTTTCCTTTGGAACGCCAGTATCTTGCGCCAGACGGGCATGAATCTTCAGCATGCGGTACTCGCCGTGAATCGGCATGAAAAACTTCGGCTTTATCAAGCGCAGCATAAGTTTCTGCTCTTGTTGTCCACCATGGCCGGAAGTGTGGATATTGTTCGTCTTTCCGTAAATAACCTCGGCGCCCGCTTCAGAGATCTTGTTAATCAGTTGATAGACACCGCGTGTATTGCCAGGAATTGCATTTGCGGAAAAAACAATCGTGTCTCCGGCTTGCAATGTGATGTGACGGTGCATACCATTTGCAATACGGCTGAGGGCAGCCATCGGCTCACCCTGAGAGCCTGTGCACATAATCACGAGCTGGTCAGCAGGTATCTGATTGACTTGGCTTGGTTCAATAATGGTGCCTTCAGGAGCATGAATATACCCCAGCTCAAGCCCATTGACGATCGATTTTTCCATCGAACGACCGAAAACGACGACTTTACGCCCGGTACGTACAGCGCCGTCAATGGCCTGCTGCAGTCTGAACATATTTGAGGCAAAGCTGGCAAAGATAATTCGCCCCTCAATACGTTCGAAGATTTTCATAATATTTGCGCCAACGACTTTTTCAGAATTTGAAAAAATCGGAATCTCAGCATTTGTCGAATCAGACATGAGGAGCAAAACACCCTCTTCGCCCAATCTGGCCATCTTGTGCAGATCGGCGGGCTCTCCCACAGGTGTGAAGTCAAACTTGAAATCTCCTGTCTCCACGATGACGCCTTCAGGCGTATGGACAGCCACAGCCATCGGCTCTGGAATCGAGTGAGTGGTGCGGAAGAAGTCTACCCACATTTCACCGCCGAATTTTAGAACGGAATCTGCATTGATTTCAAAGAGTTTGGCCTCACGAAGCAGGCCATGCTCTTCAAGCTTTCCGCGAATCAGCGCCAGACTTAAAGGCCCTGCGTAAATGGGAATATTGGCCTGTTTAAGCAGCCAAGGAATTCCGCCGATGTGATCCTCGTGACCGTGCGTAATTACAACACCTTTGACGCGATCAAGATTTTCTAAAATGTAATTGTAATCCGGAATGACATAATCAATTCCTAGCAGTTCATCTTCGGGAAACTTGACACCTGCGTCTATTACGATAATTTCGTCTTTATATTCGACACCGTAGCAATTTTTTCCGATTTCGCCGAGTCCGCCCATCGCATAGACCGCAACTTCATCTTTTTTAATTTTTAATTTTATTGGCATATTCTCTAATTAGGAACGCTAAGATTTATACAAGAGCCTTGCGTTCAACTTCTTTCTTTCTTTTTTGCAAATGAAAATAACTGTCAAGAATGACAGGTTAAAAGTCGCTGTTAATGCCTTAAGTTGATCAGCTTAGGATCAGACAGCGCCGTCTCGTGAGAAACGAAAAAGACAATCTTCATTAATCTTTAGTTTCTTTTCAAAAAAATATAAACTGCTCATTTCTAAAACTAATGGCATCAATAATGATGAAGTTTTTAGGAAATTGAGCACCCAAAATAAAGCGCAGAAGCTTAAAGTTCAGTTAACTCAAAATTAGTGGTTTCTTTTTCATAAGCTGCAGCAGAATCAGTCAAAAGGTCGATAAACTCAATCTGATGATTTGTCTTTTCAGCGATTAGCGTGCGCAGTTTGATGGTGCCGTCAAGTTTATCTTTGGCATCTATCTCAACATACATCGTGCGTGTGTTTTCACGACGTGGGGTAACATCTTTATCTTCTTGGTAAAAAACTTTAAAAAGCATATCTTTCCTATCTAATTATTTAGTCCTGTGTTTTGCAATTATCTCTATTTTACCATATAATAGAAATATATGAAAGTATTATCCTTTGATACCTCGGGTAAGGCGACAAGTGCAGCAGTTGTTGTCGATGGCCTTTTGCTCGGAGAAGTGACGCTGAACACTGCCATCAATCATTCTGTGACCTTGATGCCGACGGTTGATTTTTTGATGGCTCAGGTTGGCCTGAAAGCAGAAGATTTGACGCGGATTGCCGTTGCCCAAGGCCCAGGCTCATACACAGGTTTGCGAATTGCGGTAACAGCTGCAAAGACACTAGCTTGGACATTAGGAATTGAGTTGGTTGACGTGTCAAGTCTGGCGGCAATCGCTGCGCGCGTTCATTCTGATAACATGGTCATTGTACTGATGAATGCACGTCGCGGCATGGTTTATGCAGGCGGTTACAAAGAAGGAAAACATCTGATCAAAGACCAGCTTATCTCACTGCAAGAATTGCTGCCGCGCTTGGCAAGGCATAAAAGTCTGATTTTTACAGGGGATGCGGATATGTTTAGCCAGGAGATTTTGGATAAACTTCCACAGGCTGTCATTTTGAGCGAAGCCCCGTTTAATTTACCTTCAGCCTATGAAATAGCCAAATTATCGGAAAAACTTTTGCCCGTGGAAAACATTCACGATTTCAACCCGATTTATTTGAAAAAAGTTGAAGCTGAAGAAAAGTGGGAGGTAGCCAGTGGCCTTAGGGCAGATGATAAAGACTTGGTTTCAAGGGCTTAGATTTAAAAGTAGAAATCAGCAGCTTCCTCATCCATCTGTGCAAAGTAATGGGCTGAATTTTCGTTTTGCTGCCTCTGATGACATCAGGAGTCTGCTGGATATTGAGCGAGATGTTTTTGAAGCGCTCCCTTGGACTTTCAGTTATTTTCAGCATGAGATTTCTGGAAATTCACGTGCAGTTTTCATTGTTTCTGAAAACTCTGAAAAAATCTTAGGCTACATTGGTTTGCGTTGGAATCGGAGCTTGACAGACTTTCATATTTCGAATTTTGCTGTTAGAAAGGCATTCCAGAACAAAGGAATTGGAAGTCAGCTTTTGAAGGCTGCAGAGGATTTATCCAGTTATTTAAAAATAACTCATCTGACACTGGAAGTGAGTCGGCCAGATCTCACGGCACAAGGTTTCTATAGAAAACGCGGCTTCGAGAGTGCACGAATTTTGACGGCCTATTATAATGACGGTCGGGATGCCATAGAGATGGAAAAGGAATTGAAGCTTGAACTTTAGATTTACAGACAGTCGAAACATCACCAGAACGAGAAGCTTGACTGAAGCGGTTTTTCACGTTTTGGCAGAAATTTACCGTCATTCTCCCTGGTCACGGGATCAGATTATGTCTGATTTATCACGCCCTGAGACCTGCTACTTTTTAGTTTATGATGAGAAACAGTTGATCGGCTTTCTCGCTACCCAAACGATCATTGACGAACTGGAAATTACAAATTTGGCGATTATTTCGAATTATCGAAGGCAGGGCTTGGCTGAACAATTACTCCACAATTTAGCAGGGTTTCACGGCACCCTATTCCTAGAAGTGCGTGAAGGAAATTTGCCTGCACGACAACTCTATGAAAAATGCGGCTTTGCACAATTTAATCGACGGAAGGATTATTACGCCAATCCTTCGGAAGATGCTTTATTACTGAGAAAAACTCAATAAACTTAAACTGAATGAATGCTCGCAAAGGCTAGCGAGCGGCATCAAACATGCCAAACCAAATTTGATTAAAGAAAGGTAAAATGAAATCAACATATATACTTGCATTCGAATCATCCTGTGACGAAACTTCAGTCGCGGTATTGAAAGACGGGCAAAAGCTTTTATCCAATGTGATTGCTACACAGATTGCCAGTCACAAACGTTTCGGAGGTGTGGTACCTGAAATTGCCAGTCGCCATCATACAGAGCAGATTACCTACTGCATTGAAGCCGCAATGGAAGAGGCGAAGGTAGAACCATCAGATCTGACCGCAGTCGCAGTGACAGAGGGGCCAGGTCTCGTTGGAGCGCTGCTTGTGGGAATGACTGCGGCCAAAGCATTTGCCTGGGCGCATGATTTGCCTTTGATCGGCGTCAATCATATGGCGGGGCATTTAATGGCTGCCAATTTACCAGATTCAGGCGGTCCGATTGAATATCCAGCTTTGGCTCTGCTGGTTTCGGGAGGACACACAGAGCTGGTTTATGTCGCTCAAGAAGGGGATTACCGAAAAATCGGAGAAACCAGGGACGATGCTGTCGGTGAAGCTTATGATAAAGTCGGCCGTGTATTAGGCCTGACCTACCCTTCTGGAAAAACGATCGATGAGATGGCACATCGAGGGCAGGATGTCTACAATTTCCCGCGGGCCATGATGAAAGAACCTGGTTATGAATTCAGCTTCTCCGGCTTGAAATCTTCATTTATCAACTTGGTGCACAATGCTGAGCAAAAAAGCGAGACACTAAATGATGACGATCTGGCGGCCAGTTTTCAGGCAGCAGTGCTGGATATCTTGCTGTATAAAACAAAAGAAGCATTGGCTGAATTTCCTGAAATCCGGACACTAGTTGTCGCGGGTGGAGTCGCTGCAAACCAGGGATTGCGTGAGCGTCTGGCGTCAGAGATAAAGAATGTTAAAGTGATTATTCCGCCATTGCGCCTCTGTGGTGACAACGCTGGGATGATTGCGGCAGCGGCTTATACAGAACTTAAGAAGCATAATTTTGTCGGCTTGTCTGAAAATGCCTTTCCAAGTTTGTCATTTGAGTCAATGGATACAGGCAAAAAATAGAAAGAGGAATGACTTGATTTTTACATTTGAATTAGAGAACGGGATGACTTACACTGAAGAATTTGACAGCCCAGCAGACTTCATCGCGGGTCAGCTGGCAGATTTTGACGTGCTGCCTGACGAAGGCATCATTCGAGCGCTTGAGGTGGCTGGAGAAAAAGTTGAATTCAGCGGAACGATTCTTGATTTATACAATCTGTACACAAAATGATAAAAAGTTTACTAGTTGCAGGCTATTCTGCTTTTGACTTGGGGATATTCAACGACAAGGATCCCAAGCTGGAAGTAATAAAAAAAGCCATTGACACCCGCTTGGAGCGTTATCTGAACGATGGGCTCGAATGGCTCATTTTCGGCGGTAATCTGGGTTTTGAATTTTGGACTTTGCAGGAAGCGCAAAAATATCGGAAAGACAAGCAACTGAAACTGTCTACAATCTTTCCATTTAAAACCCATGGACAGAATTGGAATGAGGCCAATCAGGCAAAACTGCAGGCATTTAAACAGGTTGATTTTGTCAAATATAGCTTTGACGATTATGCTGGTCCAGGACAATTTAGAGCCTATGACCAATTTTTGATCGAAAATACGGACGCCGCACTTGTCCTGTACGATTCTGAAAATGAGACAAAACTGCACTATTTGGTTGATATGATGGCACAATGGCCAGATTATCCAGTCGACTTTATTGACTTTGACGATTTGCAGAACATTGCAGAAAACGACTTCGCAGAATGAAGTCGTTTTTCTAATATGAACAGGTTGAACACTTTTTTCGCGTTGTACTTATCTTTGATGTCGCGTTTTCCGACGATGTGTCAATTTATAATAAAGCGGGTAGGTCAGGTGTAAAACGGAAGAACCCAAGAGTCCTCCAGCCAGAATATCAGAAGGATAATGCACCCCCAGATAGACGCGGCTTAGCATGATGATTAAAACCAGAAGCACCGCTAAAACGCCAAGGAAAATTTGTAAAACAAGATTTTTTAAAGAGGACGCGAGAATGAGGAAAAGCCCGCCAATCAGCGCCACAGCAAAAATAGAGTGCCCGCTGGGGAAAGAAAATCCGCTTTCAGAAATCAGCCATTTTCCGCCAGGCCGACTGCGTGCAATGAGGAGCTTCAACTGAGGATTAATCAAGACACAGAAAGCGACCACAAGCGCAGAATAAAGCGCAGCGATCCAACGATCGGCTGTCTTGAAAATCAAGATTAAGATGGCACAGGCGCCAGCCAGATATAAACCATAATGGAATCCGAATAAAAGGTTAATGGCTTTTGCGATACTGGTCAGAATATCTGAGCGATAGTGGAAGACCAACTTTTGCAGGGCCGCATCATCAATGAGAAAACTCGAAGTCATTGGTCCCTTTTGAAATTTTTGGCGAACGACGAAAGCAAGTATGACAAAAATAATTAATGCCACACTGCCCCAAATATAATGAAACTTTTTATGCATTCCGATTAATTTTCTTCACTTTTGTGGCATTAAGGCCAGTTGTGATAGCTTGCAGCATTTTTTGTGCCTGGGCAAAATCATCTAAGCTGAACAAAGTCTGATGACTGTGAATGTAACGTGCGCAAACACCAATCGTCGTTGAAGGAACCCCTTCATTGGCTAAATGAGCCGCTCCAGCATCAGTACCGCCTTTGGCAATGTAATACTGAGTTTTGACTGCTGCGTCTTCCGCTGTTTTAAGCAAGAAATCTTTCATCTCAGGCAGCATGATGTGACCAGGATCAAACACACGCAAAGTCACACCATCGCCCATTCTGCCGTTGTTATCGCCGAAGGTATCTCCAGCAGGCGAGCAATCAACCGCAAAGAAAAGATCTGGATTAAATTTGGCAGTTGCAACTTTCGCCCCGCGCAGACCTACCTCTTCCTGTACATCGGCTCCGATAATCAAGGTCACATCCAACTCTTTATCCTGTATAAATTCCAGGAGTTCCAGCACTTCAAGACAGCCATAGCGATTGTCCCAGGCTTTAGACATCACATTTTTGCCATTGGCTGTTAAAATGGTCTCAGTTTGAGGGATGATGACATCTCCCTGACGAATGCCGAAACTTTCGGCTTCAGCTTTATTGGTAAAGCCAGCATCAAAGACAATGTCTGAAACAGCTGGTAATCCTGGCTCTTTACCTGTCCCTCGCATGAGATGAGGAGGGATGCCGCCAGTGATGACAGGAATTGATTTTCCTTCTGACGTGAACAAGCTGAAACGCTGTGCACTGATTACTAGCGGATTCCAACCACCAAGTGCAACCACACGGAAGGTTCCGTCGGCCTTTATCTCAGAGACTAAGAAGCCGACCTCGTCCATGTGGCTGGCGATCATGATCCGCGGCGCATCGGCTGATTTTGATTTCTTAACTGTGAAAATTCCGCCAAGACCGTCAAACTCAGGATTATAGCCCATTTCCAGCATTTTCTTTTCCATAAAGTCGCGCATTGGCGCTTCATGTCCGCTTGCAGCTTGGATTTCAGTGATTTCTTTGATTTTTTCAAATAAGCTCATTTTTTTCCTCATTCTAAGTTCAATAATAAAATTGAGTTCGGCGTACGTGTTGCAGGTAGGCTGTTCATCAGATCAAGCCGACAACAGGATTCTAGCAGGAGAAAAATGTCGAACGTCAAATCAGAGCGCCTCAAATCCTCAATTTAATCACTTCTATTATACATCAAAATGTGGTAAAATCAGAGAATGAGTAAACTTTGGAAATTTGGCGTCGGTCTTGCAGTCGGTGCCGTTGCAGGGGCTGGTCTCTACCTTGCCTATCAGAAAAATGAAGATAACCTTCGCATTGAGCTTGTTGATGCAGTTCGTGACTATTTTGACGGCCAAGACATTGATGTTGTTTGGCTGTTTGATGAACCGCTGCGTGAAAATGTCTTTGCAGGCGGCTTGAATTTTACTGACGGCAGGTCCATTAGTTTTGAAATCGAAGAGAAGTCGCACAAAATCATCAAAGAAGTTGAAGTTGACTAAATTTAAGTCGTCATGTTATTACTTAATTTTTTTGGCGTTGAGCAAAAGAAGGAGAAAAGAGTGATTATACCAGAGAATGCTGAAAAGCTTATTGAATTGACCAAACAGAAGGGAAAGACGGTTTTCTTTTTTACTGCCGGCTGGTGCCCAGACTGCACTTTTATCAAACCGAAAATGCCTGAAATTGAAGCGGAAAATCCTGAATTTCAATTCGTAGAAGTTGACCGTGATGCCTTTATGGATCTGGCTCAAGAATGGGATATCTTCGGAATTCCTAGCTTTGTAGTGCTGGAAAATGGTCAGGAAATCGGCCGATTAGTCAATAAGGCGCGCAAAACAAAAGAGGAAGTCAACGGCTTCCTAGCAAATTATAAATAATACAAAGATTAAAAGGAAAATATGATTGCATTTTTTAATGAGAACATCGGGAATGTCCTGATGCTCGTTGTTGCAGATAATCACGGAGAAAAACTAGATTACGAGCGTAAGGCTGACATTACGCGCGTTTTTCGTGAAAATACAGGCGAGACCGTGGCCTGGAACTTTTTTGGTGAAGAGTTTACGAAGAACGGCGAAATTACCCTGACTGAAAAACAAATCTGGAAGTTGGAAGA
Source organism: Streptococcaceae bacterium (assembly GCA_031285775.1). GTDB lineage: Bacteria > Bacillota > Bacilli > Lactobacillales > Streptococcaceae > Lactovum. The sequence continues at coordinate 18,804 of JAITVN010000100.1, forward strand.
CGACCTTGCAGATGCGGGTTTTGCTGAGACGATCGAAGGAGAAGTCCATTCAAACTTTGTGGTGGCTGAAATCGTCAAGATGGAAGACCATCCAGATTCTGATCATTTGCACATTTGCCAGGTTAACGTGGGAGATCCTGAACGGCTTGTCCAAATCGTCTGCGGCGCGCCCAATGCGCGTGTAGGATTGAAAACTGTCGCTGCCTTGCCGATTTCACTTATGCCGAATGGGACATTAATCTTCGACGGCGAACTTCGCGGTGTTGCCAGCCATGGCATGTTATGCTCAGCCCGTGAACTAGAGCTTCCCAATGCTCCCCAAGAACGCGGAATCGTAGAATTAGCACCAGATTTGGCACCAGGCCAAGCCTTTGATGCTGAGACCATGTGGCATGGATAAAATTTCAATTATTGTGCCCTGCTATAATGAAGAAGAGAGTTTACCTCTGTTCTTTGCAGCTGCAGAAAAAATTCGTGAGCGAATGTCTGTAGAATTTGAGTACATCTTTGTCAATGACGGCTCAAAAGATAAGACGCTGACGATTTTGCGCGGACTTCAGCAGGCGCTTCCAGAGCTTGTACACTACATAGATTTTTCCAGAAATTTTGGGAAGGAATCCGCAATATATGCAGGTTTGCAGGCATCAACAGGAAACTATGTGACATTGATGGACGCTGATTTGCAAGATCCTCCGGAAATGCTGATTGAGATGTATGCAAAGATTCAGGAACCCGATGTGGACTGTGTCGCAGCACGCCGAGCCGACCGCTCTGGTGAACCTTGGCTGCGCAGCGTGTTTAGTCGTCTTTTCTACAAGATTATGAACAAGATCTCGGAAACTCCTGTTGTAGACGGTGTGCGCGATTTTCGTTTAATGACGCGTCAAATGACTGACGCAATCCTAGAATTATCTGAGTACAACCGTTTTTCAAAAGGCTTGTTTACCTGGGTCGGTTTCAATACAGAGTATGTGGCTTACGAAAATCGTGAACGCGTCGCTGGTGACAGTCACTGGAGTTTCTTCAGTCTGCTGCGTTATTCAATTGACGGTTTTGTCAATTTTTCTGAGGCGCCCTTAAATTTGGCAGTTTATGCTGGAATGACAGTGGTGTTCATAGATATCATAGCTGTGATATTTGTCTTTGTGCGCGCACTTTTCTGGAATGATCCTGTCGGAGGTTGGGCATCAACGGTTGTGATCATTCTGTTTGCTTTTGGTGTAACCTTGTTAATGCTTGGAATCATTGGAAAGTACATCGCGAAAATCTTTTCAGAGGTCAAAGGACGTCCAATTTATATTGTTAAAGAGAAAAAATAGGCCAAGGCTGAGGCTGCTGAAAAAGTTCTGATTTGCTCAAACATCATTAATCCAAAAGTAAAAGTCGACAGGTTTTACAAACTTGTCGACTTTTACTTTACCTTCCCATCTTATTTTTCATCTATC
>JAITVN010000034.1 GCA_031285775.1 Streptococcaceae bacterium
ATCTGCCTGGCAAAGTCGGTTGGGATTTCTGGTACTTCTGTCTCTACAATAGTGTCAGAAATTGGCGGCGCTGGGGCTTCTGTTTTTTTATTTTCAGGGGATTTTTTAGTGTCTTCTTCAGTTTTTATTTCCTCATCATTCAGCTCTTCCATAAATTCTTCAAGTGAAACTTTGTTATAGGGATTGATATTTTCTATTTTCGAATCAAACGCGAGTCTATTTTTTAGCTTTATGGTGTGCGCCTGCTCACTCAAGTCGCTGAGTAAATCCGGGAAATCCTCAATTTTTAGGCCTTGGTCTTTGAGGTATGCGATGCGAGACTCGCGTAAAATGCTTTCTGAGGCTTTTATGAGGCGCTCAGAAGTGTGACATGCTTGTTCGTAATCTTTCTTGAGATTCGTATAGACCTGCTCTGTGCCAGAGCTTCGGTAGATCTTTATACTTTTGAGATTATCTGCTTCCAGTCTGGAGAGCTTGTAAGTCTTACCTTTTATCAACAGCTGCAGCGCTTGACGAATTATTTCATCCGCTTTGTCGCCTTCATTCGGCACTTCCTGCAGTTCTATCTCAAGCCCTTTTATTTCATTGCTCAGCTGCGTACTGAATTGATTATTGTCTTCAACCACTCGAATAATAGGCCTTAAGTTCGAATCATAAAGCTGCCCAAGTCGTCTCCGTGTCTCCTCAGCATTTTTTCGGAGTGAAGAAATTTTTTCTGATAATTTCTGAAGCTCTAACAAAACTTCCGCATAATGGGCTTTCTTCCCTCGATTTGTGCGTAATTCTTGCATGAACTCTTGAACTTCTTCCTTGTTAAAAGGATTCGGACTTATCAAAAGATTGCGTTCGATTTCACTAAGACTGGGAATTGTCTGAAATTCTTTTTTCATCTTAATGATATTATATCACACTCCTGGGCAGAAATCTCTTATATTTATAGACAATTTAACAGAATTAGCATAAAATTTAAAAGCAGGGAAGTGATCATCTTCCTTGCTTTCGTAAAAGAATTTTTCATGCTATAAAAGCTATTTAATTAAAAGGATTCGCCTTCACCAACTTTAATATATTCTCCGTTATCTGTGTGACGAAGTAAAACTGGACCGTCAACAATGTTGTACTTGCGGCACACGAGCTGCAAATCCGAAGACATTGACCTATTTTCAATATCAATGTAGTACAAATTATTGCGGATGCCTGACAATTTGCTTGTAAATTCACGACTGTCACGGCTTGTCACGCGCCCAAAGAAAACCAGAGCATTCTCAGGTAAAAATTCTAAATCACGCACGCTAATAAGCTTTGCACCGCTTAGGTCACGGAAATAATTCGTGATTACCTCATCCGTCAGACCAGGATCAATGCGCGGGCCGCGAACTGCATATTGCAGCCCTTCCAAATCATAAAAACTGAAAGAATAATCTTCACCAATAGGAACAATTTGGCTGACTTTTCTGGTTTCTTTTCCAACGAGTTCATAGGCTTCATCGATGTCTTCCACAGAAAAAATCAGATTTGGGTTCTCAGTGGAAGCCTCTGGCGAATTTCTCTTGACGAAATCAATTTCATAAAGCTGAATCGTGACATTGCCGAAATCAATATTTGACAGAATGATGCTCTGACTCTCATTAATTGAAATACGCTGCAATTCTTCGAAACCCAGAGCCATCCAAAAATTGGCAGATCGGTTTACATTTTTTACATAGAGCACCAAAATCATTCCATTTATCATATTCTTCTCCTTAATTACACCCACGTGAATATTCAACTCCTAATTTCTATTTCGCAGCACCAAGAAAGCGAGACAGACTTTGTTTTTTCCCGTCAAATGTGACAAACATACCGTTAGAAGCCCGCTTAATTAAAGTCGGTACTTCTTTGACATTGTAGCGTCGGCGAACTGGGTTCTCAGCATCAGTACCTTCTGTATCAACCCAATACATACGAACGTCAAGCTTCTTAAAGTCTTTAGCCATGCGTCGGCACCAAGGACAAGTCTTTCTACCGAAGAAGATGTAATTGGGACGCGACATATTTTCCAGGTCTTCGAAACTCAGAGGAAGCAGATTGTGCATATTACGGTCAAATTCTTCTAAATCCTCAGCTGTCGCAGGTTTGTCGACCAAGTCACCAATCAAGGTAAAACGGTTGTCATCCGGGTCAAGAAAAGTGAAATAATGCTGATCTCCGTAAGGCTCAATCTCACTAACCTGGGCATCGCACGCGACTAAGTTTGAGTAGATGTCGTCAATATAATCAGCCGAAAAAAGCAGGATTGGGTTACTGTTGAGCAGCTCGGGCTGAGTTTGACGAATAAACTCTTTGTCATAGAGCTGAATGGCAGCGCCTGATTCGGCATACATCAAAAGTACTGTTTCATGTCCTTCGCCTATATTCTGGTTGAGCACTTCTTCAAAGCCCAGATTCTGCCAGAATTTGCTAGACACTGCCACTTCTTCTACATAAAGCATGACAGTCATATCTGTAATCATTTATATTTCCCCCAAATGACAAGTAAAGCGGCAACCAAAACAAGACTTACTAGCAATATTGTATCATTTTTACGCCATTTCAGCACGCGATATTTTGTGCGGCCATTACCGCCTTGATATCCGCGTGCTTCCATAGCTGTAGCCAAGTCGTCCGCACGACGAAAACTTGAAACAAAGAGCGGGATTAAAATCGGGATGACAGAGCGTACTTTCTGAATTAGATTTCCTTCACCGAAGTCCATGCCGCGAGCCCGTTGCGCATTCATGATCATGGTCGTGTCGTCCATAAGCGTCGGAATAAATCTCAATGAAATAGACAGCATCAGGCCAAGCTCATGCACAGGAACTTTGATTTTCTTGAGCGGACTGAGTCCGGTTTCAATACCGTCAGCAAGTGTCAGCGGCGGCGTAGTCAATGTCAGGATTGTAGACATAAAGATTATGAGGACAAATCTGAAAAAAATAAACACTGCATTAACCACTGATTCGGTAGAAATTCGGATAATCCAAAAATGAAAGAGTGTATGGACACCTGGCGTGAAAAGCATTTGAAAAATAACGGTAAATAAAATCAGCCCTAACATCGGCCTAAGTCCGCGTAGAAAATAGCCAACTGGTATTTTTGATAGCCAAACGCCTAAAAAAGTGTAAACAAGAAGCAGCAAATAACCCAGCGGATCATGTGCTAAAAAGATGACAGCGACAAATGCAATCATAACAAGAAGCTTGCTGCGCGGGTCCATGCGGTGAATGACTGAGTCTCCGGGAATATAGCGACCCATGATGAGTTTATCCATATTAATTGGTCTCCTTGGTGCCGCGTTCGCCAAGAAGCCCGGCTTCTAATGTATTTTCGTCCGAGAGCTTCAGCTGCGAAAAATGTTTGGGCAAGTTTGATGACTGACGTATTGCCTCAACAAGTTCCAGACGCGTGATAGGAAGTCTTTCAAAAGTGAACCTGCCGCGCGCTTGCAGCTTAAGCGCGAATTCTGTCGCTTTAGGCAGACCCAGCTGATGCTCAGCCAAAAAATCCGGTTTCTGAAAAATCTGTGATGGCGTTCCAAAATCAATAATTCTCCCTTTTTCAAGAAGGTAGACAAAATCTGCGTAATTGGCGACGTCGTCCATGTTATGCGTCACTAGGATGACTGTCAAGCCTTGTTCATCATGTAAATCACGAAAAAGCTGCATCATTTCCAGACGCGCTTTGGGATCAAGACCAGCTGTGGGCTCATCAAGAACCAGCACTTGAGGCTCCATCGCAAGGATGCCGGCAATTGCGACCCGACGCATTTGTCCGCCAGACAGCTCAAAAGGAGGGCGTTCAAAAAGTTCTTCTGCAATGCCAACTTGCAGCAGCTTTTCACGAGCGATCTTTTCTGCTGCTTCTTTTGCGGCACCAAAATTCTGCGGGCCGAATGCGACATCTTTGAGGACGGTTTCATCGAAAAGCTGTGTCTCTGGAAACTGAAAAACCACGCCGACGCGCTTTCTCACAGGCTTAATGTTTTTTTGCCTGCTCTCGGAGGTGATAACAATATCACCGACAGTGACAGCCCCTGCTGTTGGCTGAAGTAAACCGTTCAAATGCTGAAGAAGTGTTGATTTACCAGAACCTGTGTGACCAATCAGTGCTGTATATGAACCATCGGCGATTTCTACATCAATATCAAATAGCGCCTGACTGGCAAAGGGCGTTTTCGCTTGGTATTCAAAATTAACTTTATCAAATTTTATCATGCGCATAAGAAGTCTATCAATTCTGCTTCTGTCATGTAGCCTGACGGCAGATCAAAGCCGGCAGCCCGCAAGTCTTTCATCAGATAAGAAGAAAAAGGTACGTCAATTCCCAGCTCCATTAGATTATCATCGGAGCTAAAAAGCTCTCGTGGTTTCGTGTCTCGAACAATTTTCCCGTCTTTCATGACGAGTATACGATCTGCAGAAGCTGCTTCTTCTAAGTCATGTGTGATCGACAAAACAGTCAGGCTGTATTTTTGCTTAATTTCTTTTATCACGCGCATGATGTCGGTACGGCCTGTTGGATCAAGCATCGACGTCGCTTCATCAAGAATCATGATCTCTGGTCTTAACGCCACTATCCCTGCGATGGCGACGCGCTGCTTTTGCCCGCCCGACAAACGTGCCGGCTCCTTCGTGCGAAACTCTTGCATATTCACTTGATCCAAGGCCTCTTTAACACGTAACAGCATCTCATCACGCGGGACGCCTTGATTTTCCATTCCAAAAGCGACATCGTCCTCAACGGTTGCGCCGACAAACTGATTGTCAGGATTTTGGAAAACCATCCCGATCTTACGTCTCAGATCCCAGACATTTTCTTTTGTCAGCTCAATCCCATCCACTCTTACAGTGCCTGATTCAGCTTCTAACAGGCCGTCAATAAGTCTAGCTGTGGTTGACTTCCCTGATCCGTTTTGTCCGATAATGGCGATCCATTCGCCTGGCGCCACATCAAAACTGACCTTATCCAAAGTTGGAGCCGACTGTTCATTTTCGTAACGAAAAGTCAACGCGTTGATTTCCAGAATTTTTGTCATTGTTTTTATTGTACCAAAAAATCCATCAAATGAAGCGTTCATACATTCCAATTGACGATTTTTTTCTATTTATGTTATGGTTATGCCTGAAAAAATGGATTGTAGGCTTTTTGGGCAGAAAAATTGATGTATTTCGTTTCATATCTGAGGTTTGTCACATGGGGCCAGCCTACACTTCATCCTCGTCATCATAGATATCTCCCGACTCATTGATAAGCGCATCTATGATTTCTTCCATCGTCTGATTATCATTGTCGTGCTCAAAACTTTCATCAGTGTATTCGTCATAATTTGTCTTGAGATAATCAATCAAATTGTTAAGTTCCGCGTAAGAGTAATGATCCTTGATATCAACGTCTGTATTATCTTTTAAATAATCAACTTGTTCGTCAGTGATGATGTCATTTAAATTCATTTTTTTATCCTGCCTTTCCTTTTCTTTATCATTGATAATAGTATAACATAAATAATTGACTTAGAAATTGAAACTTGCCGTTGTTATTTTTTTAAATAATTGCAGCAATTTTAGAATCTGCTAAACAGATGCTGTACAGCCTCGTAAATTGAGACTAGTAGCCACAGATAAACGCAAAAAAACACTGATTGAATGCCGTATATTCACTCGATGTATCGATCCGTCGACTAAGTCAAAGGGGGTACTCTCGCTCTAGCTAAAGCAAAGCTGCTAGATGTCTTTGGTCCCAAACAATACAAAAAATAGTCGGTCAAAAATTTGAGTGAATTCGCACATTCCAGTGCTTTTATATTCATATCATAGCAGAATATTCCCAAAAGGTCAAGATATGTGTAAACGGATTCAACCTTTTTGTGAGTTTCTGATGTTTGCCCCAGTCATTCTGGAACTTGGGCCAGTGTAATACTGATAAGTCACATTGTCAACTGGACAAGGCCATTTTCTAGCGCTTTTCCTTAGCTCTTCTTAAAAAGTGTGTCATGAAGCAAATGTTGGGCTCAGGCTCATTCACTGTCATCTGAGCAATTATTGACATACTCAGCCCAAGCTTTTTCATAAGCTGCCTCTACCGACCGCGCAAAGCCATCCAAGTCCTGGGTTAATGGTGAATTCTGAACAATTTCCCGCAGATTTTCGCGATAATAGCGTACTTTTTCAATATCTGCCGCTAAAGCCGCCCCTTTTTGAGCAAAGCTTTCTTCATCAGAGGCATTGAATGCATCATCTATCTCTAACATTTTATTCACTCGGCCAGTTCCGCGCGACGCAAAGGCAGCGCCTGGACAGCAAAGTGTCGGAAGGCCCATGTGCAGCGCTTCAATCGTAATTGATAAACCGCCGAATGGTGTCGGATCTAAACCAATATCTGCCAGGTTGTAGGCTTTGAAATGAACGTCCAGCTGCTCTTTATCAATGCTGACACGCTTTCGCGGGACGCCTAACTTTTCCAGACGCTGATAGATCTGTTCAATCTTGTCGGGTGTTAACTGCGGCCCATAACGATAAATCAAGAGATGCGCGGTCGGCACTGCCTTCATTAGCTTCGACCATAATCTCAATGTCGTCGTGGTAATCTTTGAAATATCATTAAAACAGCCAAAAGTAATATAGCCGTTCTTTTCCATCGGAAGCGGCGCAATATCTGGCAGATTTATCTTCCGCGTAAAGTTAAATCGATCCATTCCGGCTTCAATGTACATTGGACTCTCTGTATAGAGATCTTCGCTTCCTTTCGGCACGGTGTATTCATCTGTCAGAATATAATCAATCTCTTTAAAGCCGTATGTCCCAAGAAAGCCCATATACTGCGCCTGAATCGGTGCTGGTTTGAAAAGCATTGCAAAACTTCGATTATGTGTGAAGCCGCCTAAATCAACGAGTATGTCAATCTCATCATCAAAGATTCGTTTTGCCAGATCAAAATTATTCAACTTCGCGCAGTCTACAAATCGATTGCCGAACTTCATGATGCGTGTGGTAATGTCATCATAATCTCGATCAACAGTAGAATAAAGGGTGATGTTGTACTTTTCTGTATCATGGTGTTCTAAGAGCGGGATAACAAAGCTCATCATGGTATGATTATAGAAATCTGATGAAAGGTAGCCGATACGGAGTTTCTTATCTTTGTTCAATTTGCCTTGCTCTTTGAGACGCTCATGAGTATAAACGGTTCCATTTGCCACAAACTTTCTCGGCCAGTCTGATGCATATTCTTCCAGTTTATTTCGTACGCCCATAGGTGTATAAGCATCTGTTTTGATTGTTAAAAAATTTCGTCCGCCATAGTTGGAGAAATTATTGTCCAAGGCAAAAGCTCGATCATTGTATTCAATCCCTTTGTCTTGATCAAAGCTATAAAAAATTGAAGCCAAGCGCATGTAAACTGAAGCATTGGAGGTTGAGTAATCCAGAGTTTTTACCAGGTTCTCACGCGAGTGATCCATATCATCCATGGCATAGTAACAGTCTCCTATCTTGCGGTAAAGCTCACATTGATCCCATGCGAAACTGTCGTCAATATAGCTGAAAAGAGACTTGTAAATTTCGATCGCACGTTCGTTTGAGCGCTGTTTGTTGCCGTTTTGGTCCTGTCGCTGGTATATTTCATCCGCAGCCCGCATGAGTGCCAAAAAATCTGGATCTTCACAATGTTTTTTCAGTCGTTCTTCTTCTGTAGCCATTTTTCTCTTTCTTTCATTTACAAAATTACACTTGACATCAAATAACGTGAAGAATCTCAGAATAAAACTACTGAGATTCTTTTAACTTACTTGTTGTCATTCAATCAATTTCAATTTTTCCTATTAGTCTGGAATAACTGCTGAATCCAAGATGTCTTGTGCTGTGATTCCGTTCGTTTCGACTTTTTCCAATTTTCCTGATTCCTTCAATTCTGAAAGATTGTCGAGGAAGGCTTCAACGGGCACATTCCCTCTCACTTGCGAGAAGCTTTGATAACGATAATCCCACCAGTGCGTGGCTTCTAGCTTTTCAGATGTTATTTCAGAGAAGCGATGCCCGATAATTCGAGCGGGTGTTCCTGCTGCAATTGAGTAAGCAGGAATATCATTTAAGACAGTTGTCCTGTCAAGAATGACCGCGCCATTTGCAATCGTAATGCCGTCATTGAGCAGAACATCATCGCCAATCCAAACATCATTGCCTATTTTTAAAGGCCGATGAACAGGGCGATAGGGCTCTCGTCTGAATTCTCCCCATGTGTCTAAAAAGATAGCAGGTTCTTCTCCTTCGTTATATGTGAATGGTGAGGTGCTGAATCTTTCCAGCGGAGGATAATCCAAACTCTTGACAAAGACATTTCTTCCTAAGCTGGAAAATCGCCCGATTTCTGTATCATAAGGCAGCGGAGATTGGACATAAGAGTACATTCCTATATTCATCAGACGGCCATTTGTTCCAACTAAAGCAGAATTTTGCTCAATATGCAGCGTCTCTTCAAAACTAATCTCTCCACCCCACAAATCATATTTCCCATTCAGTTGAACATGTATCCGATGAGATGAAAATAAGTTTTTTAAATTCGTTGAAACCGGAACTGAGAAGGTCACTTATTCTCCTTGTGCACTTTGATGCGCGACAGAACTAAGGCTGATCAAGCCTTGTTCTGTTCGCACTCGCTCATTCTTATCCTAATTCGTAAAACTACTCTTTAAGCGGTGTTTTACGTTTTTTCTTTATTGCTGCAGCTGCAACAGCTGAGAGGAGAATTGCACCTCCAACTGCCTGCATTCCAGCCATACTTTCATCACCTGTTTCCGGAAGTATCGGCTTTTTAGGTTCCTCTGTTTTCACCGGCTTGACTGGAGGATTAGGTTTTGGTGGTGTCGGTTTTACAGGAGGGTTTGGTTTCACAGGAGGAGCTGGTTTTGTCGGCGACGTCGGTTTCGTCGGAGAAGTCGGAGTTGAAGGGTGAATCTCAGTTGATCCAGATGTTGAGAAGCTGGATTCAGTCACATAAGTTCCGCTGGACGAATTTGTTGTGCTCGTTGTTCCTGATGTAGAAGCTGTTACGTTAGTCGTACCCGTTCCGCCTGAAGAATTTGTCGTTGAGCTTCCGCTGGTAAAGGTTGAACTGAAAGTAGTTGACGTTGTGCCTGTTGAGAAGCTCGATAATGTCGCATTTGAGCTGCTGGACGAACTCCATGAATTTGAAGTTCCTGTAGGCGTTGTCGAGCCGCTTGAACTGGATGAGCTGGACGAATCTGAATCACCCGGCGTGCTGGAAGTTGAGCCTGACGAGCCGCTTGAGCTATTCGTAGCCGTTGTACCAGAAGTGTGTGTAGCCTCAGAATACGAAGTTGCTGTCGTCATTGTCAATGCAAACGTACCGCTTGTTGACGTTACTGTCTCAGCTGTCCATGAACCTGACGTGCTGCCGGTTGTCTGACCAGAAGTGATCGAAGAATTTGTATTGGTCCAAGAGGTTGACCAGCTGCTTCCAGATGTAAAGGTTGTATCTGTAATTCCGCTTGATGCCGTTGTTCCTGATTTAAGAAGTGAGGAACCTGATGACCAGTAAGAACGTGTTGTGGCCGTCGCATTTGATGTCTCTGCTGAACCCTTCGTGCTGAATGAATTGGTAGATCCTGTTGTTTGAGCCGTTCTTCCAGTTGCTTTGGTGCTTTGCGATACACCTGTAGCCACGGAAATATAAGACTGCGATGATGAGCTGACACTTCCTCCAGTAATTGTTGAACCAGAAGTACTTACAACCGTTGATATTGTCGTTCCCGTCTTGGTTGAATTGCTCATTGTAGAATTGATCAGTGAGCCGAGACTTGATTCACTTGACGAAACCTTATTATCTTCATCAGTACCTTGTGTTTGACCAGTTGCTGTGGATCCGATATTTCCGGCAGAACTTGCATCCGTCCGACCGATGATCGTGCTGACAATCGTGGAATAAGTCGTTACCAGTGATCCGGTAGTTTTCTGAGAACCTGATTGGAAGGTCGACCAAGTTGATCCAGTCTGAACAGTAGTTTGAGCAGTTGAAATCGTACTCACAGAAGGCATAACAGACAGTGAGCCACCCGAGCGAGAAGACATTGTAGAAACCGTTCCTGACGTCTGAGTAAAGCCGGAATAACTTGAATGTGAAAGGGAAGTGGCACTAAACGAGGTTCCAGAACCATTGCCTCCCATTGAAGCGCTGTTCCAATTTCCAATATTATTATAATTATCCCCGCCGATCATTACTGTAGAATACGAGGTATTTGAAGATGAAATGGATGAATTATAAGTAGACCCAGAAGTCAGTGAATAGCTTGAACCCGTTGTCCCTGATGAATTTGATGAAGAAAATGTACTGTGTGTACTTCCAGTCACTACATTAGACTCTGAATAATCAGATGACATTGTTCCTGTCTGCTTCGAACCAGAATAGTGTGAAACAGTAGAATAAGTGCTTGTGCCGCCATCGACTGCCGATGAGGAAGTCATTGTGGTACCAAAAGCACCACCGCCATTTCCAGAGAAGGTCGTTGCAGTTGTTTGCCCTGTTAAACTTCCTCCATTATCTGTACCAACATTACCAGTAATACCAGTGCTGGCAGAAGTTAGAGTTCCATAAGTTTTGTCGGTAAAACCTGTGACGGAAGATCCTGATTGCAGGCTTGACCCATTTACAACAGTCGAGCCGGAATTTAACTGAGAATTTGAGATAGTCGAACCCGTTGATCCTGTGACAGTGGTTGATGAAACTGTGGAATTTGTCGATGCCGTGGCGTTTGTTGAGCCAAAAGTCGCTGTTAGAGTCGACTGACTAATCAAAGTCAGCTCAGTGTCATTGATCTGAGTCTCCACAGTGTAGGTTGGGCGAGTCTCGCTAACTTGTGTTGAACCATTTAAGTCTGAAGTAGCTGTCGTTCCTGCTGTCGCTCCCGATCCAGAAGAAGCCGATGCAGAACTATTAATAACTGCAGCCTCAGCTTTTACAGGACTAACAGCCTGTGCAAAGCTAGCGACCACTTGAGGTTCGGCCGCAGCAAAACCTCCTCCAGCAATTATTGCCAGAGCACCTGCAGAATAGAGCCAAGTCTTGTGACTCTTCCATGTCTTATACTGCGTCTGCTTTTCCTCAATCATCATTTTTTTAAGATGACGCGTTTGCCGATCATGTTTTGGTTGATATCTTTCTGTCATGAGTATTCTCCATATTTTTACTTAATACTAGGGCAGTGATTTTTAGACATTTTCACTTATTAAGAATTCTATTTTTTTCATTCTACTATTTTTATTAAATTTTGTAAACACTTAAGCCTGTTTGTTTAAAAAAATTTTTTGCATTTTTGTAATTGCCTTTAAAATAAAAGAACGATTATATTCCAATAAGAGAACAAGCTAGTTTACAAAGTGTGCAAAATCGTTCAGGAAGAGCTGGTCCATCTCTAAATAACCGTTTGTGGGATCTTTCGGTAAATAATTCAATTTTTCTGAGTAATTAACTTAGCTCTTTGGTAAAGTTTGCATGAAAAATGGCTACTAGCGATCCTCGTCTAATTGTATTTTTTCTTCAATTCTAATTCTCAGAAATATACATTGCCTAGAGTGAAGTCGTTTTTTAAAAAAATCAAACAGGTAAATTCTCCTGCCTAATAATTTGAAAATATAGGAGTCGACCACATTCGAGTTATTCTCAGGAAGATTTGACTCTAGTGAATTTCAGCCCTTAGCAAATCTATGCAAAAAAGCTGAGTCTATCAACCCAGCTCATCCAGCTCACAATGTACAGAAGCAAAATAATAGCCCTTCAGCAATTGGCACAAATGTGGCACAAAATAAAAAAATACCCTGTAACCACAAGTGATTACAAGGCTTTTAACTGCCCAGGCAGGGGCTCGAACCCTGGACCCATAGATTAAGAGTCTACTGCTCTACCAACTGAGCTACCTAGGCATATATAATCAAAGTTGAGTACTAAATTCTCAGCTTCAAATACGATTTTAACCATGGTAGCAAGGAGGATTGCTTCGCAATCTCTATCCGCTGTACCTCGAAGCAGTGCTTCGAGCCAACTGAGCTACCTAGGCATATATATTTACAAGTCGAGTAATTAATTCTCAACTTCAAATTACTTATAAAAACAACGCATGCGTTGTTTTTTCCTCCGGCAGTAGGACTCGAACCTACGACATCATGATTAACAGTCATGCGCTACTACCAACTGAGCTATGCCGGAATAATAAAAATATTCAATTTTACGTGCCAGTTGGCAGCAAGGAGAAAAGCTGCGCTTTTCTCATCCGGTGTACCTCGAAGCAGTGCTTCGAGCCAACTGAGCTATGCCGGAATAATAAAAGTATTCAATTTTACGTGCCAGTTGGCAGCAAGGTGAAAAGCTGCGCTTTTCTCATCCGGTGTACCTCGAAGCAGTGCTTCGAGCCAACTGAGCTATGCCGGAATAAGCAACTTGGCAACGTTCATATCTCGCAGAGGGCAACCCTCAACTACTTCCGACGCGACAAGACTTAACTACTGTGTTCGGCATGGGAACAGGTGTATCTCTTGTGCAATAATTGCCAAATCAATTTTTATCAATATCCGAAGATATTGATGGGAATTCTAGGATTCGAACCTAGGACCCCTGCGTTATCAACACAGTGCTCTAACCGACTGAGCTAAACTCCCATTATTTATGAGACGCCATCATTTGAAGACGCTGCTGAGACACTCCAAAGAAGTGTTCAGCGGGTGACGAGAATCGAACTCGCGACAACAGCTTGGAAGGCTGTGGTTTTACCACTAAACTACACCCGCTAGTTTGTGATTCTCTGTCATTACTGACAATGGCGCGGGACGGAATCGAACCGCCGACACAAGGAGCTTCAATCCTTTGCTCTACCGACTGAGCTACCGAGCCATATTTGATTTTGTTCTTACAGCAGTCGGTAGAAAGGAGAAAAGCTATCACTTTTCTTATCCGGTGTACCTCGAAGCAGTGCTTCGAGCCAACTGAGCTACCGAGCCATATTAAATTTTGTTCATGTAACAGGCCTTGTTTTGAACAAATTGCGGGAGGAGGATTTGAACCTCCGACCTTCGGGTTATGAGCCCGACGAGCTACCTAGCTGCTCCATCCCGCGATAATTTTAATAAGAAGCACATTTTAAAGTGCTTAAGGAGGATGTGGGATTCGAACCCACGCACGCTTTTACACGCCTGACGGTTTTCAAGACCGTTCCCTTCAGCCGGACTTGGGTAATCCTCCAGACTGTTTCAATCGACCAATGATTTGACGCGAACGCCATTAAGTATTACATGATAATATACTTATAGTCCGTACGGGATTCGAACCCGTGTTACCGCGATGAAAACGCGGTGTCTTAACCCCTTGACCAACGGACCATCTCTCTCAAAACAGTACTTTATAATTCTATCATAATTTTTCGAAATGTAAAGTGAAAAGTATCATTTTTCGAGTTTTTTTTGAAAATTGTCTGTTATTTGGCTTCAAACCAAGTCATACCAGCGTTTTCCTCCACTTTGAGAGGAACACGAAGTACTGCAGCCGCTTCCATTGTTGATTTCACTAATGCTTTAACGCTTTCAAGTTCCTCTTTAGGAACATCCAAAATGATTTCATCATGAACTTGCAGCAACATTTTGGCCGAATACTTCTCATCTCGAAGTGCCTGATCCAGATTAATCATCGCCACTTTCAGAATGTCGCCAGCCGTCCCTTGAATTGGCGCATTGATAGCCTGACGTTCAGCAGCCTGGCGTACCATAAAGTTGCGCGCATTAATGTTCGGCAATTTTCGGCGCCGTCCGTATATGGTACTGACATAGCCTGTATTTTTAGCCTCGCGCTTAGTTGTCTCAATGTAATTCGCGATTTCCGGATAGCGGGAGAAATAAGTACGAATGATTTGAGCGGCTTCCTTATTGGAAATACCAAGTCGCCGCGCGAGTCCATACTCCGTTTCGCCGTAAGAAATACCGAAGTTAACAGCTTTGGCGGCGCGACGATCATTTGCACTGACATCTGCTGCGTCCGCAATGTCAAAGACACGCATGGCAGTTGCCGTGTGGACATCTTCATCATTTTCAAAAGCGGCAATCAGATTCGGATCCTGACTTACATGAGCCAAAACACGCAACTCGATTTGCGAATAGTCAGAACTGAGCAGCACGCTACCCTCACTCGGCACAAAGGCTTTACGAATCTGGCGGCCTTCTTCAAGACGCACGGGAATGTTCTGCAAATTAGGATCAACCGAAGATAATCGGCCAGTTTGCGTCAAATCCTGCACATAGCGGGTGTGAATTTTGCCGTCTTCGGCGATCTGCGGAATCAGCCCCTGCACATATGTCGATTGGATTTTGCTGATTTGGCGGTATTCCAAAATTTTGGCCACAATTTCATGCTGCGGCGCCAATTCTTCAAGTACATCAACAGCCGTTGAATAGCCTGTTTTTGTTTTCTTCCCATGCGGCAAGCCAAGTGTGTCAAAAAGAATTTCGCCCAACTGTTTGGGTGAATTGATATTGAAATCCGTCCCCGCCATTTCGTAGATTTCTTTGGTTAAATTGGACAGACGCATTTCATTTTCATCGCCGATTTGGTAAAGTGTTTGAGCTTTGACAGCGATGCCTGTCATTTCCATTTTGGCCAGAACTTCTGCCAAGGGCAGCTCCATATCAGTCAAAAGCTGGAGCTGATCATTTTCTTCCAGGGCGCCCAGTAAAGGCTGCTTGGTTTCGGCTAAAACTTTGACTTTCCGCGCCAAGTGCTCAAACAGCTCTTCGTCAAATGGAAGCGCACGTTTGGCTCCTTTACCGTAAATGTCGTCATCAGTAGCCAGATGCTCGTGAGCATAAAGCTGCGCGATTGTTGAAATTTTGTTGTCTTCCGTTGTGCTAACCAGATATTTGGCCAGCATCGTGTCAAATTCAACTAATTCGGCTGTCAGGCCTAATTTGCTGAGTAAAACACGATTTTTTTTGTAATCGTAAGTGTTTTTAGGGAGTTTGAAATCTTTTAAAAGTTCAACATTCCTTGAAACGTACTGTTTGTCTGCATTTCCCCAAGCAAAAGCAACGATTTTTTCACGGTGATAATTCTCGCCGAGGATTTCGATGTAATAGAAGTCATCTGGCTGGGCTTGCGCATTGTCCGTGACTTCTGTCCAGTTCACAGAAATTTCACCTTGCGGCGCTACGGCTTGTTTCACAGAAAAATCTTCGTAAACTTGCTGAGGTTTGACCTCAGCTTTTCCTCCCAAAAGATCAGCCTTGAACTTTTCGAAGCCTAATTCATCGTAAAACTTAAGCAAACCCTCGCGATTCGGGCCGTCATAGGTCAGCTCGTCAAGCTTAAGATCAATGGGCGCTTTCGTGTTTATCGTTGCCAAACTTCTTGCCAGATAAGCCTTTTCCTTGTCGGCGATGATGTTTTCCTTCAGCTTACTCTTCTTCATCTCATCAACGCCGGCATAAAG
Organism: Streptococcaceae bacterium; assembly: GCA_031285775.1. Lineage (GTDB taxonomy): Bacteria > Bacillota > Bacilli > Lactobacillales > Streptococcaceae > Lactovum. Next base: position 15,494 of record JAITVN010000034.1, read on the forward strand.
GCCATCTAACGATCCGTATTCCGCCAAGAGCTTGAGCGCTGTCTTCTCCCCAACTTTGGTAATTCCGGGATAATTGTCGGAATTATCGCCCATCATGGCTTTCAGTTCAATAAATTGCTCTGGCGTCAAGCCCATCTTTGCTTTCAAGTATTCTGGCGTGAATGCCTCGAACTCAGCCACTCCTTTTTTGCTGATTTCCACCGTCGTATTGGCATCCGCCAGCTGAATCATGTCTTTATCGCCAGTGACAATCGTGACGGCCCAGCTTTCATTTTCGGCCATTTTGTCCAAAGTGCCGATAATGTCATCAGCTTCATAATTTACTAGCTCATAATGTTTGATTCCGAGCTGCTTGAGCATGTCTTTAATAAAAGGCAGCTGCTCGCGAAATTCATCCGGCGTCTTGGCGCGTCCGCCTTTGTAATCGGCAAACATCTCTGTCCGAAAAGTCGTTTTACCCGCATCAAAGGCTACAAGCACATGCGTTGGTTTGATACGCTGCATCAGGTTTGTCAGCATCAAGTGAAAACCGTAAATCGCATTTGTATGTAAGCCGCTTGGCGCAATAAAACGGTCAAGCGAATTGTAAAGGGCAAAGAAAGCGCGAAAGGCGACAGAAGAACCATCTATCAGCAATAATTTGTTTTTTGGCATACCTAATTATAGCAGACAATGGTAAAATAGGGTATGCTTTATATTTTGCTTGATATTGACGGGACTTTGCTGCCTGGACATACAGACGATCCCGATAGAGAGACACTTACGATAAAACTTGGACTGTCTGAAAATGAATTTCCTCTGACTTTTTATGCCGATGTGATTCATGAATTCGCTGAAATCTCGCGGCTTCCGAGCTGTGAAATCATTATGTGCACCTCTTGGGACGAAAGCTCGCTTGAAATAGGCCGGCATCTGGACATCAATTGCAGCAGTTATATGACATTTGTGTCCGAAAATCCTGACCACTGGTACAAATGGGACAGTATTGTCAAGTTTTGTGAAGGCCATCCACAAGACAAAGTGATTCTCTGTGACGATTTGGCCAGCCGCGAATTTACACGGCCGAAGCCGAAGAACCTGGTCAAGATTTTTCAGCCGAATCCTCGCAATGGGCTGACGATGAGAGATTTGAAGAAAATCAGGAAGCTTGTTGAAAAATCGAAAACTTAAGCTGAAACAATCATCATAACATAACGTACAAAAAATACGCATTCTCTGCGTATTTTTTTAGGAGTAATTTATGAAAAAGTTTTTTGAAGTGTTAGGAGTCACTTCATTTAGGAGTATGTTTGTATTATAATGCGGCTTCCTTAATTTAATCTAAACCTTTCCTTAAAGTTTGCTTAAAGCGTTGATTATTTGACAGGGTTTTGATAAGGCAAGATTTCGGTCGTCACGCCCACATTTGTAGCGAAAGTCCAGTTCTCTTCATCCAGGCCTGCCAGATTTTCTGTACGTCCTGTCAAAATGACGCCTGCAAATTTTGCCGTTTTTAGATTAGGGAATTTTTCAACCATTTTCTTGGCATCTTCTCCAGCGTCAAAACTATTGTACTTACTTCCGCCAGTCTCTCTTTTGACCGTCGGAACAAAAGCATTATCATAGCTATCCGAAGTCAGTTTTCCGGTTGGATTCCCCTTCTCATCTGTTTCGCTATTGAGCCCATAGTAACTCCAGCTGCCCGCTGCATCAACATTGCTGCTATCATTCACACCAAGCCAATACCAGTTAATCATCAGATTTGACGGAATCATTTTTTGAAGCTCATCGTAAGTGTAAGCTTTGTCAAAAGTCACTGCAACTTCGGCCAAGTAATTTGGAAGCTTTGACAATTTCTGTGCTTCATGAGTCGGTGTCAAGCCGTAATAGCCCTTGCTGTTATAATCAGCTTTGGGCAAGAAGAAACTGGCGACTTTTTGGTTGCTTCCCTGCGTATAGAAGGCATTTCCCTGTCGTACTGGCGAAACATACTGATACTGATAGCCGTAGCCCGATGTACCGATTGTTCCGAAACCCCAGTCATAATCCTGCCAATCCACTCGATAACCGTCTACATTCTTGTAGGTGTCAGCATGCAAGTTCGAGCTAAAAAAGCCATAATTGTTGACGACAAGATTGTTATAACTGACATTAGGAGAGCGTATAACGAAATATTCAGAAGCCTGCTCACTTTTTTTAAAAAAGGAATCTTTCATCATTTTGTTATTCACCGCGACACCAATTCCGACCAGAATCACCACAACTGCTCCCGATATCCAGGCTGTCAAAGCCATGCGCTTAATTTTCGTGCGTTTTGCCAGTCGTTTAAAATCAGCGTTAAGCTTCTCATCTTTGCTCCCTGAGTTACTGGCCTTTCTCTCGCGAATGACCCGGATCACCCTGCCAATCAGCCAAGCTAGGCCGAAGATGATGCCAGTAGCTACCAAATAAGCTCCAAATATTATTAATGCATTTATCATGTCATTTCCTCTCTCTCAATCATTTCCCGTAATTTTTTCCTCGCTCGGAACAAATCCACTTTGACCTTACTAAGACTGATTTTAAGCTCTTCAGCCAGACTTTTCGTCGACTTATGCTCGTAGTAATAAGCCCGCAGCAGCTTTTGTTCCTTAGGCTTGAGCTTTTTAATAAGTTCTGCCATATCGGATCCGCCCGTTTCCGGCATTGAGGTAAAGCCCTCCAAATCAACAGCCAGCTGCTGCATAAGTAACGTGTAGTGCTGCTTTCGCCGATACCTGTCGATGTAAGTCCGAATCGATGTCCGATACATCCAGGCTCTGAGCTTATCTGGCGCAATGAAAATGTCCAGTTCCAAAATTTTGACGAAGGTGTCTTGAACCGCGTCTTCAGCGTCCTGCAGCTGCGATCCTCGAGAAATGAGATATCTCGTGATTTCGACGGCATACGATGTCACGTCTGATTCGTAGTCTTCTAATTTCACAAACTCTCCTTTCTCAAGATGTGAAACGCGCCCGCTTTGAAGCGTAGAAATTTAGGGAATCCTAGGTTCTGTGCGGAGCACAGGTTCTAGGATTTATCTAATTTCCTAGCTTCAGGCGCGTTGAACTCAATTAATTCCATTTCTTCGTTCACATATATAACGAATGATATTAGTATTGGTTACAAACATTATAACGAAAAAACAGAGTCTTCACAGAAACTGTTTCCTATTTAAAAATAATTCACAAAGTTCAGATAAGCCTAACGCACATGATTCCCCTCAAGATTAAACCTGACAATCTCCTCAACCAAAGCTCCCAGCTTCTCGCGCGGATAGTCAAAAGGAATCTGAATCGCTCCTTTTGAGAACTTCAATTTCTCGGCAAGAAGTTTCTCCTGATTTGCTTCAATGTAAGCAGCATGCGGATAAAGCCCAAGATGTTTTTTAGCTGGGGCAACATAAAAGAAAGTCTTGCCGTCCGCGCGCGCCCAAGCTGGCATATTGTAGGAAATCTTTTCCTGAGCTTGCGGTGCAGCTGCTAAAACGCTGCTTCGAACAAAGTTCATCAGATCAGAATGAATTGCCGTTTCATTGAAATAGTCTGAAAAATTCATAACCAGATTTTATCACATTTCTGTCCAAATTGCTCAAATCATATCAATTTTTCTACAAACCCCAGCAATTCGTTTTTCAAGTCGATGTTCATCGCCAGCCGCATCTCGTGCAGCTCTTCCAAGGTCTTCCACACTGCCTTCTTTGCAAACTTTTTCTCGGCCGCATCAAAACCCGCATCAGAAATTTCACCAGATTCAATTTTTACTGAACAAAAAATCAGCAGACTTTGATCAGAAATATCATATTCTTCATCTCGGAAAAAACTGTCATAAACACCCAGCAGCTGGTCAATCTCAATCTCAAGTCCTGTTTCCTCTAAAAACTCGCGCCGAAGCGTCTCACGGTGAGTTTCACCTAGCTCCAGAGTTCCTCCAGGAAAGCCAAATCCATCATATCCAGGTAAAACCAGAATCCTGCTATCTTTTACAGCAATTCCGTAGACATGTATACTCAGTGACAAGTTTTTTACTTCAATCGAGTATTCCTTGCCATAAATGTCCGTAGCTCTAATGTTTTTCATTATTTTAGTATAGCACAAAACTGAACTGGAAGCTGGAAAGCAAAGATATTATTCACTTTCTGCTTCCCGCTCATCTTTCTTAAGATTCTTATCAAAAGCGTTTATGATTGTAGCAATAATGAGAAGTACCATCACAACCATGAATACTTTCTGCAGAGCTGATAAGGTCACATTTTCCAGCCCATGCAATTTCTTAGGAGTCAGAACTTGATGAACAGCTGTGCTGATGAAATTATTGACGTCATTGTATTTGATTGTCGGATATTTTGACAATTGCCCATTGACGCCAAGTGAGAAGGCTAGCCCGTAAATGCCTGTCATCATAGCCTGTCCCAGGGTTCTTGCCAGCACGATCATTGAGGATGACAGGCCGACATTTTCCTTTGGCACCAAATCTTGGGCCAGTAAAGTATTGACTGTGATAATAACGCCAGCGCAGGCACCTGAAATGCCGGAAATCACATAAAACAATAGCTGAGGGAAGGAAGGACTTGAAAAAATGACTGGCAGATAAATCAAAATGAAAACACTAAGTGCCAGCACTGCAATTTTTCTCGAACTGAATTTTTTCATTAGCATCCCGACAAAAAACGAAGAAACTGTCCACATGATTGAAGCCGGTGTGATTGCCACTCCCGCCAAATAAGCCGGCGTACGGTAAATTGCCTGCATCCAGATCGGGAAATAGACTTGATAGGCAATGATAACGCCTGAAATTAGGAAAGTTGACAAAATTTGCACAGTGAAAGAATAATTTTTAAACAAATCAAGCTGCAAAACTGGATCATCTGCTTTTTTCTCGCTATGCACAAAGAATGCAAAGCTCAAGAGCCCTATCAGCAGCTCCAAGCCTTCATAGAGCCAGTTAATCTGATCGCCGCTAAGCCCTTGAAAAATCAGTAAAAGCATGAGTAATGTGACAGCCAGTGCAAAAATCCCTCTCAAGTCAATCCTCTTTTTGGCAGAATTTACTCGTTTTTTCTCGTCATAGGCATACAAAGTCAGAAATAGTGTAACAATTCCCAGCGGCACATTGATAAAGAAAATCCAGTGCCAGTTGAGAAAGTCAACAATGTAGCCGCCCAGCAGCGGCCCGCCCAGAGCCGAAATCGCCCAGGCTGTATTGTTCAGCGCAAAAACACGCGCTCGTTCTTCGAATTTGAACAAATCTGCAATAATTGTAAAGGTTAACGGCATGACTGCTCCCGCTCCTATACCTTGAATCACGCGAAATAAAATCAGAAATCCCATATCTGGCGCAAAACCGCATAAAAATGAGCCAAGAACAAATACAGCGAGTCCAAAAATAAATATCGGCTTGCGTCCAATTCTGTCCGAAAGTTTCCCATAAATCGGCGTCGTAATCGCCGTTGTCAAGAGATAAGCCGCAAACACCCAGCTCTGAATAGACAGACCGTGCAACTCACTGATGATCGTCGGCATCGCGGTCGTGACAATGGTCGTTTCAATAGAAGTCATAAAAGTCGCAATAAAAATGGCGACTAGGATTAATTTTCTTTTTAACATTATCTTAATTATAGCACATGAGCGGGCATTAAAATCACTTCGAACTGGAAATTTCTCAGTCCTGCATCAGCAATTTCAGATATAGACAGTTCTTATTAGTCTGTATTTCCTCTTGAAAGCGCTTTGACTTTTATTATCTTATATTTTATAATTAATTCATAAAGTTTTATTTTCAGAATCACATCACAAAAGAAAGCAGGAATTTTCATGAAAAAGAAAAAACTTTTATTTGTCGGAGCTGCGGTTCTTGCATTGAGTTTAGGAATCAGCGTTAAAACCGCTGATGCTGATGTCGACATGCTGCGCCTCTACAATCCCAACTCTGGGGAACACTTTTACACTGCAGGCCCCGCCGAAAAAGATAATTTGGTAAAGGCTGGTTGGGAATACGAAGGAATCGGCTGGGTGGCGCCTGATTCTGGAACCCCAGTTTACCG
>JAITVN010000082.1 GCA_031285775.1 Streptococcaceae bacterium
GTATGCACAATCATTATACAAAAGGTCTGTGACTTTTTCCTTCGCGTTCAGTGCGCTTATTTTCCGCGTTGACTGCGCTTATTCTCCGCACTGGTGCGCTTATTTCACCGCAATATTCATACGCTCATCAATTAGATGAGCTAAAAGAGAAAAATCATGAAGTGGTCAAACAAATCTTTTCATAAATCAATACATAACGTTTACAGAGAAATCAACTTAGAAAATATTAAATCAGCCATGTTGCTGATTTTTTGTTATCCGGTACAAATTTGGTACAAATAATTTAATTTTCTATGATTTTGTATAAGCGTAAAAAATTAAAAACCGCATAAGAAAAGGCTTTGTACGATTATACAAAATCATACAAAGCCCTAATGCAGGAGAAGATGGGATTCGAACCCACGCGCCGCTTTCGCGACCTAACGATTTAGCAAACCGTCCTCTTCGGCCTCTTGAGTACTTCTCCTAATTATACATTGATTATAACATACTTACATTCGAAAAACATAATTCGAATGGGAATTCTAGGATTCGAACCTAGGACCCCTGCGTTATCAACACAGTGCTCTAACCGACTGAGCTAAACTCCCAGATTATAAAGTGAAGAAAGCTTCTTAATGAGTGCTGTCGCACAAAAGCAATGATCAACTTCTTTCAAAAAGCAGAATCAAAAGCGAATGACGGGAATCGAACCCGCGACGGTAGCTTGGGAAGCTGCTGTTTTACCACTAAACTACATTCGCTTAGTCGACATCATTCCAATCAAATGGAAATGATGGATCCTGCTGGACTCGAACCAGCGACCGATCGGTTATGAGCCGATAGCTCTAACCAACTGAGCTAAGGATCCAGCTGTTTCCTGTTTCATGGCAAGAAACCACAATAGCGGCGAAGGGGATCGAACCCCCGACCTCTCGGGTCTGAACCGAACGCTCTAGCCAGCTGAGCTACACCGCCATATTAAAATAAAGTTTTCATAGAAAACTCATCGGGAAGACAGGATTCGAACCTGCGACACCCTGGTCCCAAACCAGGTACTCTACCAAGCTGAGCTACTTCCCGTAGCTATTAATTATTTTCTAAGCTGAGCGCAGCTGACCCTAGCTATTATTTAATTTTTACTAGTTTGGAATACACTCTGTAATACTTTGAAGAGTACCTGCTGGGAGGAAAACTTTGTTTTCTCTATCCGCAACCTCGAAACAGTGCTTCGAGCTCTACCAAGCTGAGCTACTTCCCGCAGCTTTAATTTTTTACTAAGCTGGGCGCGAAACAGAACCTAGCATAAGAACTTTCTAACAACAGTAATTAAACTACTGATGCCCAGAACGGGGGTCGAACCCGTACGAGGTTTACCCTCCCAGGATTTTAAGTCCTGTGCGTCTGCCAATTTCGCCATCCGGGCACACAATCTAACTGCTCTCAAAATAACTTAAGCAATTTTTGACTCATAAAAAGCCAAAGCGAACGACGGGATTCGAACCCGCGACCTCTACCATGGCAAGGTAGAGCTCTACCCCTGAGCTACGTTCGCATAACACAAACTTCATTTTGAAACTTCTTATATCTGATGTTTCAATGCCGACTACATGAATCGAACACGTGACCCTCTGATTACAAATCAGATGCTCTACCATCTGAGCTAAGTCGGCATAATTTTATTTGGTTGAGTATTCTGCTCAACGCTCTAAATTCTATTTTTCACTTGGTAGCAAGGTGGAAAGCTGCGCTTCCTTTATCTCATATACTTTCAACAAGGCACTGTCTTATTGAAACCATCTGAGCTAAGTCGGCATATTTTGATTTTGTTGAGTAATTGACTTCACGTTTGTTTTTGATTTCCAGCTTGCTAGCAGGATGGGAAAACTTCGCTTTCTTTGTTCAAAAACTTCGAGAAATAAAACTATTTCTTTGAGGGCTAACTCTCAAAGAATGACCCCTGCGCGGCTCGAACGCGCGACCCTTTGATTAAAAGTCAAATGCTCTACCGACTGAGCTAAGGAGTCTAATTTACAAACAATCATTAATCGCCTGTGTTTTACCCAATCCATTATCATTCGAAAATGAATCCGGTCCCAGCGGGAATCGAACCCGCCTCTCCGCCGTGACAGGGCGGCGTACTAACCGATATACTATGGAACCTTACAAATATATCTATATCCAAATGAACCATAGATATTAGTTGAAAGATAATTTGCTGCGCAATTCTCTATTCAAACGGTTTCTAAATTATTTTTAGGAAACCTTCCATCACCTGCCTGTGGCAGGCGATGCGCCCAGTAGGATTCGAACCTACAACCGCTTGATTCGTAGTCAAGTACTCTATCCAGTTGAGCCATGGGCGCTCAATTCGCTTCGTTCCAACGCAACTATTTGATTATACTAAAAGCTTAGAAAAATGTCAAGGATTATCTATCAAACTTCTAATTAATTTGAGATTAATTTGTCTTAATTTGTATGAAAAATGATAATATCTAAAACCGACAAAAAGAGGAGTCATCCCACGTTAGACATATTCAGAACCTGAGCCCGAATGAGATCTTTTTTGAAGCCTTCTCTGTTAGTATCAAAAAATCTTAAGGCAGGCTCTATTCACGAAGGTCATTTGCTGTACGCTGCTACTACAACACAAACAGTTGCAATGGAGCTGCTTACTCACTCTGAAGAAATTCTCTAAGCAGCTTAGCGGGAAGTCCTCATATTCCTATTTTCAACTAAGTTCGGGGCGCCTGAAGCTAGGAAACAGACTATTAGTGCAGTGCTTCATCGCTTAGAGGCCACTTTACACTCGGGGGGTAAATTTCTACACAGGGCTAAAGCCCTAGCAATTTCTAGAAGCTAAAGCTTCTGAAATTGTCTACGCCCTTCGGGCTACGCTGTCCATTCTCGCTATGGCGCTAAAGCGCCAAGTCGAACTGGCACGCTTCAGAACGGGCGCGCTTCACTTCTTATTTTCAACTGAGTTCAGCGCGCCTGAAGCTAGGAAATTAGATAAATTGAGAACCTGCCTAAAGGCAGAACCTCAATTTCCTAAATTTCTACGCTTCAGAACGGGCGCGCTTCACATCTTATTTTCTTCGGCGCACCAAAATTCGAATCGGCGTCCCCTCAAACACAAAGGCCTTGCGAATCTGATTCTCCAGAAAACGCTCATAAGAAAAGTGCATCAACTCTACCTCATTGACAAAAATCACGAAAGTCGGCGGTTTCACGGCGACCTGTGTGCCGTAATAAATCCGCAGTCGCTTGCCCTTATCGGTCGGGGTCGGATTCACAGCCACCGCATCCATCAGCACCTCATTCAAGACAGAGCTGCCGATACGCATATTCTGGGCCTCATGAATCTCCTTGATCTTGCCCAGCAGCTGATTCAGACGCTGCTTCGTGACCGCCGACACATACACAATCGGCGCATAATCCAAAAACTGGAACTCGTGCCGAACATCGTCCTCCCACTTCTTCATCGTCTTGTCGTCCTTCTCAAGCGTATCCCACTTATTCACGACAATCAGAATCCCCTTACCCGCATCTTGCGCAAAACCGGCGATCCGTTTATCATAATCTCGGATTCCTTCTTCAGCATTGATGACAAGACAGACAATGTCCGAGCGGTCAATGGCGCGCATGGCGCGCAGCACCGAATACTTTTCCGTCGATTCATAAACCTTACCCGACTTGCGCAAGCCAGCCGTGTCGATCATCAGAAATTCTTGCCCCTCACCGTCCGTAAAACGCGTGTCAATCGCATCCCGCGTGGTACCCGCAATCGGACTGGCAATCACGCGTTCCTCACCCAACATGGCATTGATAAGACTTGATTTTCCGACATTAGGGCGTCCAATCAGGGAGAAGCGAATCAAATCAGGATTTTCAGCTTCTGTTTCAGATGGGAAATGACTCACCACCGCGTCCAGCAAGTCGCCAGTGCCGATGCCGTGCACCGCACTGATTGGATAGGGCTCGCCTAGACCCAGCGAATAAAAATCATAAATATCCATCCGACGCTCAGGATTATCCGTCTTATTGACAGCCAGAATCACCGGCTTATCCGTCCGATACAAGAGCTGCGCAACATCATGATCCGCATCTGTCATTCCTGTCTCGCCATCCACGACAAAAATGATGACATCCGCCTCATTCATGGCAATCTCAGCCTGCGCACGAATCTGTGCCATAAAAGGCAGATCATTCATTTCAATCCCGCCCGTATCAATCAACGCAAAATCCCGCGTCAGCCAATTTGCCGTCGCGTAAATCCGATCGCGCGTAATACCGGGCGTATCTTCCACAATCGAAATCCGCTCGCCCGCAATACGATTAAAAATAGTCGACTTACCAACATTAGGACGTCCAACAATGGCCACAGTAGGCAGTGCCATAATAAAAGCTCCTTATATAATTCCTGCAACTTTGAGATTTTCTGAATTCCAATTTCCCTGTAGCGAGTGCTCGTGGAGCCTCCGTTGTGCTAGCTCTAGGCTTGAGTTTGTCTCGCTTCGCGAGCCTGCACTCAAGCCTAGAGCTAGCTACAAATCGTCTCCACTCTGCGAACAATTGGCGCTTAAGCGTCAATTGTCCCGCTACTGGGAAATTGGAATTCAGAAAATCTCAAAGTTATAATATAACTCAGTAAAAATAAAATATTTATGCTCATGACAAGCATAAATCATATTAATAGTTTAACATAATCAGCTTAAAACTGTCTGTTCACAGATTTTTCAAGACCTCCGAGCAGAATAAATTCTACCGCTACACAATCTCAATTCCTCGCAGTCCAGCGAAAAAACTGGCCTGTCCGAGATTTATTTTAATGTTTCGTGCTAGCTCAGGTGATACTTCCAAGCGTTCGAACTCGTTACTTGAGAAATCCAAGCCCGATAAATCTGTTTCCCAAAAATTAGACGCTTCTAGCTGATTGTGAAATAACTGAACATTTTCAAACTTACAAGCCTCAAACAACGCTTCCGTCACCTGCGAATCCTGAATCAGGAAGGCCTTCATTCGACTCGAGGAGAAGTTTGCAAAATCAAGCAGGCAGTCCAAAATCTTCACATCTTGAAAGTAACAATTCGTGAAATCCGCACCTAAGAGCTTGCAGCTGCTGAAACGGCAACGATAAAACTTCGAACCCGCCAAATCCAAATTCGAAAAATCACACTTTTCGAAGACACAGTCGACAAACTCCAGGATCGCCTCAGGCCCAAGTACAAACATGGCTCCCACAAACCTCACACCCGAGAAGGTCACCAGCTGGTCAATCACGAGCTTTCGCCCCTGAACCAGCCCATCCGAAAAATAATAATCCTCTTCCAGATTGAACGTCAGAGCTTCCAACGACTTCTTTATTCTAGATTCCAGAATCTTCTTCACAGCAGTTCCTTTCTGTTCTGACGCCTTACCGAGAGACATCAAACATCAATTATCTCATAAGAATAACCCTGCGATTCAACAATCTTAAAACAATCCTTCATCGGAAAGAAAATCGTCTTTGTATTATCGTTCGGATGATAAGTCTGAATCTTATGCTCCTCAATCATCTCACGATCAAAATAGACATGCAGATTGTCATAGTGCGTCCCGACCAGACCAAACAAACTCACAATTCCAAAATTCTGCCCGAAAGTATCCATCAAACGCTCAGCCGACATGAAATGCAGTCGCTTCACGCCGCCCAACGTCTCTGCCAGCTTTTCCATGTCAATCTGCTTCTTGTCATCCAAAGTTACCAGATAAAACTGCGTCGACTTCTTATTCACAAGTGCCAAGGTCTTGCAGCGACAGCCCTCGTAACCTTCAATAAAGGCATCTGACTCCTCCGTCGAATGGCTCTCCGGATGTTCAACCAGCGTATAAGGAATTTCCAAATCCGCCATCAATTGCTCAACTTCTGCAAAGCTTCTCATTTCCATAGCTTCTTCTCCTTCAAATTCTCCGTGCTAGAATTGTTTTCCGGCTTTCCCCACTGCTCCGCAATTCGAGATGACCAAGTCGATCCTTCCCGTCTGGCGCCTGCAAATTCAGCCTGTACCTCGTCATAAGCATTAATTACTTCCTCGTTTTGCAGCTGGTACTTCTCGTTAAAAACCAGCGCCTCATAAGGCAGTCTCGGCTTAACAGGATTGATCTTCGCAGGTCTGCCCAGCGCAATCCCAAACAGGGGGTAAGTAAAATCAGGCAAGCCCAAGATATCCGAAATTTCAACAGACTTCTCACGCAGCAGCCCCATTATCACACCGCCGTAACCTTCGGATTCTGCAGCCAGCAGCACATTTTCGGCCGCTAGAGACGCATCCACAGAAGTGATCAGAAGCGATTCCACACCCTCCGGCTGAAAGTCTGCCCCATTCATTTTCACGGCGATTTCAGCCCGATTTAAATCACCGACAAAGACCAGAAAATGTGAACAACCAAGCACTGCTTTCGTTGCAGAATTATTGTGCGCCTTGTAAATGGCCTGCTTCGTCTCTGCCGACTTGACTACAATCACACTGTAAGACTGGAAATTCTTCCAGGTACTTGCCGCAATCCCAGCTTCAATGAATTCTCGAATCTTCTCATCTGGGATCACTTCTTCTGTGAATTTGCGGACTGAACGATGCTGCCTCATTAAATCAATTGTGTCAGTCATGACGACGATTTTTCCCTTCTAAATGAATTTCCATTGTTAAGTATTTTATCCTTTCCATCACGCGCTTCGCAGCCCATGTGTCCACGCCGTCACGTGTCTGAGCCAAACGTGTTTCCAAGTCTTTCATGCTGTAATTCGAAGTAAAGAAAGTCAGCAGATTGTTGTCCATCCGATACTGCAGAATGACCTGGAGCACATTGTCACGCGCCCAAGCACTATTGACCTCGCCGCCGATGTCATCCAGCACTAGTACTTCTGACTTCTTGACATCATCTACCTGACCGCTGGCCCCAAAATTCGGCTGGGAAATAAAGGTCGGATAATGAATCATCTGGCAAGTTAGACCAGCTCCAGCAAGACTGTTAATCATTCCCGCCAGAAGATAGGACTTACCCACGCCGAAGTCACCGTATAAATAAATTCCCTTGCTTGAAGACGGTTCATTAATAATCGCCTGAATCGCACGGATTGCAGGCATTCTTCCCTTGTCACGATTCGTAATCTGATCATAAATATCATGCTGCCAGGATACCTTTTTGAAGCTAGGGGAAAGTCCAAGCAAAGTAAAGCGCTTGGCTAAGTCAAGCTGTGCACGATTTTTTACCAAATAATCCGTCTCTTGATAACTCACATCAACATAACCGTCATTAATTTCAAGAATTGGTTTATAAGGAGATTCCGCGTTAAATTTTTCCCTTTCAGTCAAGTACTCAGAGAATTTTGACAAGGCTTTTGAAATTTGCTGCTCGGTCAACTTATTTTTCAAAATGAATTCAGCAATTTCAGAATTCATGAGAATCTTGCTCCGAAGGCTTGACAGGCTTGCCGTGCGTTCAGGACGTTGTTCCAAACTTTTTGATATAAGTTCCATCGCGTTTACCCTCCTTTGCCCATAGCTTCAAGTTCTTTCTTGAAAGCCGCCACTTCTTCATCTGTTGCCGTTTCATTATAATCTGGATTTGACCAGGCAGGTTCTGCCTTAACAGTTTTCTTTCGCCCAGCAGAACTTATCTTTTTAGCTTTTTTATCAAATTCTTCAATATGTGCAATCGCAGCTTCAGCCGTGGTTATCCCATTTCTCAGCCAATCATTTGCAATCTTGTTGACGAAAGCCGGCGTTAGTGTCGGATTTTTCTCTCGAATCAGCGTGTAATGAATGAGCACATTCTGCACTTCAGGCGTCATCTTCTGCTTGCTGAAATTAGAAAGCAGTTTCATTTCATCCTGACTGACAAAGCCGCCAACCTGCCGCTTCAGCTGAGTTAAGAAATCTTGCGGACTAGCTGATTTTGCTACCTGAGCTAATTCAGCCGCCGCCTGAGTTTTCAGTTCCGGCTTCTTCTCGTTGTCAGCGATATACCTTCGGATCATCGCATCTGTATTTAGCGTGCGGTCAGCATTGGCTGTGGCTTCAGCCAATTTGAACAGTCCGTACCAATCCAAGCCAAATTTTTCAGACATACTGTACAAATGCAAGATGTCCTTATTTTCATCTGAAAAGGCATACTTTCTCTGCGCCATCAAAGATTTGAAACTCATCAAATCAAAATCAGAAGTCTGATGCATTGCAGGACTTTCGGTAAACTCTTCCTGCAAATCAGACATGAAAACATCAGAAAATCTGACTTTCAATTCATTTCCTTCAATTTCATTGGTTGAAAGAAAATTGGCCACATTCTCCTTGCCGATTTTTTTCACCAGCAGCTGCACCAGCAAGTCATCTGCCAAAAAGTCTTCAAAATTACGCGGACTTCGCAATAAAAACTGAAAATCACTGTGACAATCATAAATATGAAGCAATGAAATCGCCCTTAATTTGTCAAAGGCGTGCTCAAGCTGGCGCTGTCCCACATTCAAATATTCCATCAAATTGGACATCTTACCTGATGATGTGACACGCAGAAGCTGATAAAGCATACAGGACGTCTTGCCCAGAATAGGCAAATAGAGCTTTGAGAAAGTCGCATCATCAAAACTCGTTTTATCACTATTTACAATAGAAAACTTATCACCTGGTCTCATTTATCACTTCTTCGTAATATGTTTCAGCAAATCCTCAAGCTCGCTCACATCCTTAAACGAACGATAAACCGAGGCAAAACGAACATATGTTATTTCGTCCAGCTTCGCTAATGCCGCCATCACAAATTCGCCGATCTGCTCACTTTGAACTTCATTTTCACCTAAACTGCGAATTTTCTTTTCGATCGCCTCAACCGTTTCCTCAATCTTCTCAACCGAGATGGGACGCTTTTGAGCACTTCGAATAATGCCGCGCATAATTTTCTCTCTGTCAAAGACTTCTCGTGTATTATCCTTCTTGACAACCAAAAGCGTCGGCTGCTCAATGCGCTCATAAGTCGTAAAACGAAAACCGCAAGAGACACATTCTCGGCGACGACGCACCGCATCATCACTCGCGCGTGTATCAAGAACCTTAAAATTTTCAGACTGACAACGTGGGCATTTCATATTAACAAAAACCTCCAAGTCTTATACTTTTGACCTCATTTGCCGTGGATAATTCAATCCTATTCGCTTTTAAACTAAAACTCTAAATGCTCAAATTCTTCTGGAAATTACAAATCAGATTCATTTTTCTGAACAAACTGAGCTTCCATACGATAAATCGGGCCTTTATCTGCCCATTTCCTTTCGTATTCAGTTAAAACATTCTGCTCAGCAAATTCTAAATCTTTATGTAAATCCAGCCAGATTTGTTTGAAAATCATGCCATACTGGCTCATGGAAACCAGACTGTATTCAAACAGGCTACGATTATCCGTCTTGAAATGTATCTCACCATTTTCTATAAGAATTGCTTCATAAAGTTGGAGAAAATCCTTGTAGGTCAAACGACGCTTTTCGTGACGCGACTTTGGCCATGGATCAGAGAAATTGAGATAAAGCAATTCAACCTGATGAGGCAGGAAATACTCAGCCAGACTTCTTCCATCGGCCAGAAGCAGACGGACATTTGATAAATTTGATGCCAAGAGCTTATCTAAAGCATATGAAATAACTGTAGATTGTAAGTCAATCGCAACATAATTGATTTCTGGGTGGCGCGCAGCCATTCCTAGAACAAAATCGCCCTTGCCGCAGCCGACCTCAATGTGAATCGAATTTTGATTGCCGAAACTTTCAAGCCAATTTGCAGGTTCGGTCAATACTAAATCTTTGTGTGCTGCAAGAATCGCTTCAGCACCTTTTCTTTTTTTTACACGCATTAAAACATTTCTATAAATCGGCGCAAGCCTTGAATTTCAGCATTTGCCGCCATTGTATTATTCTGTGATAAGTAACTGTCAATCTGCTTCAAATAAGACAATTTACCATACCAGATGAATTTTGCTAATGAGGCAACATCTGATAAACGATCGCCCGATTTTGCCAGCCAGACGCCCCAATGTTTGCGAGGGATAAAATGTGACAATAAATAAGCATTGTCCAAATAAGCATCTCCCAAGCTGACAGTTTCCCAGTCAATCAAGTAAATTCTGCCAGAATCTGCTGCTCTCAGCCAATTATTGGGCGAGACATTTCCATGAACCACAACGATACTTAGATTATTCAGATAGGGAACAGTTTCAAGCATTGAATCTGCCACGCCGCGCAAAAAAGTATTGTTGGCAATGACTGAGTCAGGCTTCGTCAGCAAGATAGATAAAATCTCAGCTGGACGCGACACCGTACGATCAAATGTTGAAAGAGAATCACGCAGATTACGACTGGTATGCAGCTTCTTTAATAATTCAAATACCTGTTCATCCATCATATCGGCAGGACTCAACGTTCCGCCTTCAATCCACGACTGGGCAGTGAGCGTCTCACCACTCTGCGTCTTTCGAATCCACTGTATTTTTGGAGCGATTCCTTCTGTGGAAAGGCTAGGCAAAAGAGGGTTCGCATTTACCTTGATGAAAACCCTCTGATTTCTAAATTCCCCCATGTAGGAATTACCCGAACTGCTGTCAATGACACGCATTTGCCAGTTCAATGATGGTTCTTGCGTTACCATTCTACCTCCCAATGCGTTTTTCCAAATTTTTCCATAGCGATCGCTCTCAAGGCACTCTCACTCTACAGGAAATGTTTCTTGCAGAATTCAGTTATCATTGTATCTGTCATAAAGAGGCCTTCTCAACAATGAGTGAAGAAGCACTGACCACATTTCCTATCACTTCAATCAATAATGAATCAAAATCGTTTGCGTCAAAATATCCGCATATTGATAGGATTCACGAACTTTTGGTCCGCGAGCAGGGACATTTTCAACGATAAAATGCGTTGCGTAAGCCTCAAGCAACACCACTTTATGGCGATTTTCTCGTTTGCGGCCATATTGAGAGGTAATTTCAATTGTCTCGCCTAAATGCGCTTCAACTTTTTTACGAATATCTACAATTTTTCCAACTTCTTGTTCCATGGATTCTCCATCTATTTTTTTCAATTAGGCTTATTATACCACGTTTCTAAAACGAAACCTAATTTTCTGTGTAACGCTGCTCAATATTGGCAAACTTATTATACTCTTTGATGAACCTGAGCTTAGCTGTACCGCGGCTTCCAGAACGATTTTTTTCTATAATTATTTCAACTGAATCATCCGCAGCTTCTTCAATTTCTTCGCCTTCACGCTGATAATAATCTTCGCGATAAAGAAAGGCAACAATGTCTGCATCTTGCTCAATCGATCCTGATTCACGCAAATCCGACAGACGCGGGCGCTTATTATCGCGGCCTTCAACACTACGTGACAGCTGACTTAGCGCTATGACGGGCACTTTCAATTCCTTGGCTAAAATTTTCAATTGGCGGGAAATGTCAGAAACTTCTTGTTGCCGATTTTCTCGTCCATTTCCAGAAATCAGCTGTAAATAGTCAATGACAATCAGCCCGAGATTCCCAATTTCTTGGGCCAAACGACGACTCTTGGCACGGATTTCTGAGACTTTAATGCCAGGGCTATCATCCACATAAATCTGAGCCTGCGATAAAGTATTGTTGGCATGAACCAAGTTTTCCCAATCCCTATCGGTTAATTGTCCTGTTCGAATGTGATAGCCGTCAATTGGGCCAGTTGCCGCCAGCAAGCGGTCAACTAAACTGTCAACACCCATTTCAAGTGAAAAAATAGCCACAGCCTTATCCTGCGAAGTTGCCACATTTTCGGCAATGTTCAATGCAAAGGCGGTTTTTCCGACACCTGGACGCGCTGCCAAAATAATCAGCTCTTCCTCATGCAATCCTGTCGTCAGCCGATCCAATTCAATAAAACGAGTGGCAAGCCCTGTCACCGCACTTTTATTTTTTGCCCTTTCTTCAATCTGTGCAAAACTATCATTAATGATATCGGGCACTTTGACAAATCCTGTACGTGTTTGTCCCTGAGAAATTTTTGTGAGATTCTGCTCCGTCAGCGCCAGCAGATCCTCAGCTGAGTCTTCAAGTGCATAAGCTTTATCAACCGTGCTAGATAATTCACGGATGATTGCCCGCTGCTGGGCACGTTCTTTGACAATACGCGCATAAAAAACCGCACGAGAAGGCAAGGGAAAATCTTCAGTCAACTCACTGAGATAGGCAATTCCGCCCACTACTTCTAACTCACTTTGACTTTCAAGCCTGGCGCTCAGCGTGACAATATCAATTGGTTCTCGTATGTCGGCCAAACTGTCCATTGCCTGAAAAACCAAACGATTGGCCGTTCGATAAAAATCTTCTGACGATAAAATTTCCTTGATATCAAAGAGTCGTTCACTTTCCAGCAGAACCGCTCCCAACACGGCACGTTCAGCTGCCAGATCCTGCGGCGGCTGCTTAACGATTTCTAACTCCGGCATTTAGGCCTCGCTGACTCTAACTCTAACATTGGCGGTCACTTCAGGATGAATACGAATCGGCACCACACGCTCGCCCAAAGCTTTAAGCGGATTATCCAGCATGATCTTATGCTTGTCTAATTTCAGACCATACTGGGCGTTAATCGCATCTGCCACTTTTTTCGAATTAATCGCACCGAAAAGTCGGCTGTCACTTCCGACCTTTTCTTTAAGTTCAATCACAAAGTTTTTGTCCTCAAGCTGATGCTTCAAAAGCTGCGCATGTGCCAATGCATCAGCATCATCACGCGCCTTCGCCTTTTTTTGAGCCTCAAGTGAGGAAACAGCTGCATTTGTAGCCGCCTGAGCCAAATTTTTCTTTATTAAAAAATTCTGGGCATAACCATCTGAGACCTCTTTGATTTCCCCTTTTCTTCCTTTACCTTTTACATCTTGCAAAAAAATTACTTTCATTCTACTTTCCCTTCTCTTTCATAATTGATTCAACGATTTTCAATGCGCGTGATTAATCCTTTTCAGAAATAACCTGAATCAAAGCAGCTCTGGCATCAGCCAAAGATTGACCTGGAAATGTCGTGGCTGCTGTGTCAAAGTGTCCGCCACCACCCATTTTTTCCATGATGACTTGAACATTGATTTTTCCGTTGCTGCGTGCTGATATTTCAATATCCCCAGATTGTCCTAAGGCGAGTGTAAAACTAGCCGCTACCCCGCTCATTGTCAATAGTTCGTCTGCCGCCTTGGCTAAACTCACTTTTTCATAAACCTTATCAGGCTTTCCTAGAGCCACGGCAATTCCGTCAGACGACATCACTGCTGCCAGCACCACTTCATTGACCTCTTTAAAGGTCTCAAAATCTGTTGCGAGAAGCTTCTGAACAATTTCATTATCGGCACCCTGATAGCGTAAATAAGAAGCTGCATCAAAGGTTTTTGACGTTGTTGCTTTTGTAAATGATTTAGTATCAACCGAGATTCCTGCCAAAGCAACAGAAGCTTCAATTGATGTCATGCTCGTTTTGCCGCGATTCTGGAACTGAAGAATTTCGACCGCCATTTCCGTGGCGGAACTCGCTGCAGAGTCAATATAAGTCAAAAGCGGGTTCTCAGGAAAGTCTTCATCGCGTCGATGATGATCAATAACCACTACCTTTTCAAAACTTTCATAAAATTCTTTATCAAGTGTCCGACTGATTTTTGAGTGATCGACCATGATTAACAGAGAATTTTCAACTTTCATTTTCTTGGCCGAATTAATCCGCAGCACGTGATCAAAAAGATTCTCATCCTTATTAAGCGCATCAATCGCCCTCTTTGTGTCATCCTGCAGCTGATCCTCATTGTAAACAATAAATGCTTCCCTGCCGACAGCTGCCGCAAAATTTCTAATAACGGCTGAAGCGCCTAGCGCATCCATGTCAGGAAAACGATGCCCCACGATAAAAACTTGATCTGCTTCCAAAACAATGGTTTTCAGCATTGAAGAAATCGCCCGAACACGTGTTCTTGACTTTACAACGCGAGATTCTGAATTTCCACCGAAATAGACCGCCCGCGCCATGTCTTCATTCTCTCTCACAACTGCCTGATCTCCACCGCGAATCAACGCCAATTCAAGATTATTCAGCGCAGTTTTACCAATGGCAGTGTAATCCACCACACCATAAGAAATACCCAAAGAAAGCGATAAACTCAGCTTTTCCCCTGCAGCATGTTTTCTAAAGTCATCAAGAAGCGTCGTAAAATGCTCTTTCATCAGGTCTGAAAGGACCTGATAATTTGTAAAGAAGACATAACGATCTGCTGACTGACGGCGCAGATACATGTGACGCGCATCTGAAAAGCTTTCCAGGAAATTCGTAATGAAACTGTTAATCCGCGAACGTTGGCTCTCAGACAGAGGATCCGTTACATCATCATAGTTGTCAATGGCAACAGCCCCAATAACTGGCCGACGCTCGGACAAATCACTCGCAAGCTGCTTCTCGTTGGTCACGTCCTGCAAATAAAGAATATCATTGGCTTTGTCAAAGTCCACACTGTAGAAATGATCTGACAGCGGGAAATATTTTGACTTTTCATGATACTCATCAATCAGCTGTTTAACCAAATCAGCAGAAATATCAACCTCAGCCGCTTTAAACATGAATTCTGCAAACTCATTGTACCAGTCTACATTATAGTTTTGAGGATTAAACTTGATGATTGCGACAGGCAGAACTTTCAGTGTATTTTGAAGGGTTTCCTCTGAAAGATGATTGACTGCGGATATTATTTCCAGCCGTCGAATGCGATTTTTATCCAGCCAGAGAATAACCAAGCCTAAAATCAGGAGATTGGCTAAAATGATAATCCAGAAATGAAAAATGATATTCAGCTGACTAAACAAAAAAATCTCAAGCGCAGTTAAAACGACCATAATGGCCGCAATAATGAACAGCGATTGAGAATTTTCTTTTTTCATAATACTTTCTAATATTTTATCATATTTCGGCAGAAAAACGAGCAGGTCTGATCAAATCATTCTCTAAGCTTTGAATCAATAACCATTAAGAAGCTGAACAGACAAATTGTCTACTTGTTCATCTTCTTAATAGAAACGCGCGTTTGACGATTCAGTTCTTTTTTTATGTCATTTTCCGGCGAATACTTATCATGCCAGTTATCCGGCTTGAGGAGCTTTCCTGTCACACTGTCAAAATGCGGGTGACCATCAGGAAAAATTTTAGCCATATTGGCCTTGTGCACAATGTTGAAAATCTCGTAAGGATCCACGCCTGACAAAACAAGACTCCCATAAGTAAAATAGAGCAAGTCAATTAAGCTATCGGTCTGCGCGGTTAAGGCATCAGATTGACTGTCTACTGACTGATTCAGTACCTTTTGTGCCCCTTTGTCAATCGCTGCGTGTAAATTGTCCATCATCTCATCGAATCTGACAGAATTCCCATCGGCAACAGCGTACAGAAACTCAACAATTTCCTCAATTTTGAAATCACTCCGATGCTCTGCTTCTTCCGGACTAAAAACTTTCGGTATCTCTTGGGTCACGCCATCCATCAGACGATGGAAATCCTTAACCTTATTAAAGGTCAGATCCTTCGACACAAAACTTGCCTTATCATCAAAACTGACAAGTCCATAATATGCCAAAGCACGCGCTATTCCGTCATTTCCATTGCTCGTGGTCACATAATCCGCAATTTCTTTGACTTGAGGTGTTGCATTCCCCATGGCGACACCTATACCGACATTTTTGAGCATTGCCATGTCATTATCAGAATCGCCAAATGCCATGGCTTCAGTCAAATCAAAGCCAAAAATCTCGCCTAAGCGTTTGATTCCTCGAATTTTGGAAGTTCCTTTCGACAATAAATCGGCTGAATATGGATTGGAACGCGTCACCACCAAGTCATCAAACATTTTCTCCAAGCGATCCGTCTCAGCGGCTGTCGAAACCATCATGATCTGATAAATCGGCACTTTTAAGAGTTTGCGAGGATTCTAAACAACTGGTCTAAAATGTCGCACAAAATTCTTAAACAAGCTCTTGGCAAAATTGGCCATAAACTTGGGCAGCAAGCCTGCAATGTAGCCAGCTGTTCTCGACTCTCCGAATTTTAAAAGGCCCGAACCAGTGACACCATCTGCCATTCCGAATGATAAATCACGGTGATTGTCCGCCGCGTATCGAATGATCTTTTGAATCAATTTTTTATCCATCGGGTTGGCATAATAGACATTTTTAGAATCCAAAATATACTGTCCATTATAAGTCACAGCAAAATTCAAATCAAGCTCTTCCAGGAGAGCCAGGGCAAAAGAAGGGCCACGACCAGTCGCGATCCCAACTAAAATTCCGTTGCGTCGCAAATCAATCAGTGCCTGCCGTGTAGATTGCGCCACCCCGCGCGTCGGCGTCAATAGCGTCCCGTCTAAGTCAAAAAATACCGCCTTGGTTTCTGTCATATCTTTCATATTATACCGCAAATTATAGAAATTATCCATCATTCATCTGCCTTGGCGTCGAAAAAAATGAAGGGCGTTTCATAGCTTAATCACACATATTTCTGATATAATTTTCTCATGAAGAAAATACTTGTTTTACACACTGGCGGAACCATTGCCATGTCAGAGGACAAATCTGGAAAAGTGGTACAAAATGTCAATAATCCACTGATGACAAACGAACCAGAAATGTCGGATGTTGAGCTGGTAACAGAGGACATTTTTAACTTGCCCAGCCCGCATATTACACTGGAGCATATGCTCATCCTGAAAAATCGCATTCAGCAGGCTTTCGAGCAGCAGGATTTTCAAGGAATTGTCATCACTCACGGCACGGATACGCTTGAGGAAACCGCGTACTTTCTGGATTTAACCCGTCATTTTGACAAACCAGTCGTGATCACTGGGGCCATGCGCTCAAGCAATGAACCAGGTACGGATGGCTACTACAACTTTCTCTCTGCCATTCGAGTCGCCAGTGATGCAAATTCCAACAATCGTGGCGTGCTCGTCGTCATGAATGCAGAAGTGCATGCGGCTCGTCTAGTTACAAAAACTCACACGACCAGCGTTTCAACTTTCCAAACCCCGACATACGGCCCAATCGGCATCATCACACGCAACCAGGTGCTTTATCATCAGACTTTTGATAACCTCAATACACTTGACTGTCAAAAGGTTACTGGTCGCGTTCCAATCATAAAAGCTTATTCGGGCATGACTGGCGAGCTGTTTGACCTCTTGAATCCTGACTTATTGGACGGTCTGGTGATAGAAGCGCTGGGTGCAGGAAATCTTCCGCCAGCTGCCTTTAACAGTGTCAAGCGACTTTTAAAAGCCGGCGTCCCAATTGTACTGACCTCGCGTTGCTTCAATGGACTTGCTGAACCCATCTATGCTTATCAGGGAGGTGGCGCTGAGCTTTATGCTGCTGGTATCATGTTTGCTCAAGAAATCAATTCTCAAAAGGCGCGCATTAAACTTATTGTCGGTCTAAATGCCGGAATTTCTAATCTCAGAGAGTTTATCGAAAACTAAAACATTGACGCAATAAAAAAATGAATTGCTAAACAAGCCGTTCATTTTTTAATACAATTTTTGAAGCATCAGGCGATTATTTTTTTGCACTTACTGCTTCTTCTAGCTCTTTCCAAATTTCCTCAAGTTCTTCATAGGAGTAAGCATTCGCCCCTGAAGCAAGCAAATGACCACCGCCATCATGACGCTTGGCAATCCCATTAATTGGAATCGTTTTACTGCGCATCCTTACACGATAATGTCCGTCAGGCTGCTCAACAAATATTGCCCAAGCCTTTACTTCTTGAATATTGCCTGGCGTTCCTACCGCCGATGAGGTTTCACTGTCCCGCAAATCCATTGATTTCAGCAGATCCTGAGTCAAGGTCACACAGGCTGCTCCATTTGCAGAAATCACCATGTTTTCATAAATATATGCCTGGAGCCGCGCTGTCTTCATGTCAAAAGAAGACATTTCACGCCCCAGAACTGCTCGATCGAAGTCAAATTTTGCTAATTCTGACGCAAAGTATAGGGTTTTCGCACTCGTGTTGGGATAAAGAAAACGTCCAGTATCACCGATAATCCCAGCATACAAAAGCCTAGCTCCGCTATCTGGTATGGTCAAATGGAGGGATAAAGCAAAGTCACAAATGATTTCGGACACAGAACTTGCAGAATCATCTACATAAATCAAGTCGCCATAATTATCATCGTTAGGATGATGATCAATTTTAATCAGACAATCCGCCTTCTGCCAAATTTTTCCATCTATACGCGGCCGATTTGCTGTGTCACACACAATCACCAGACATTCACTTGCATCGCCTTCAAAGCGATCCATCGCAGTTAAATAGGCTAAAGTCGGCTCATCAAAACCCGTTGCATAGATTTTCTTCTCTGGAAAATTAGCCCATAAAATTTCACGCAAACCACACTGAGAGCCAAGCGCATCCGGATCTGGGCTTTGGTGACGCAAAATGATAATCTGATCATAGTCACGAATTTTCTCTAGGATTTCTTCAAAAGTATTGTTCATAAAACTCCTCAACTCTTATGCTAAAGTCGTATGTACAGAAAATTTTCAGGTAAATAAAACATTAGCATCTGGTAAAAACTTTTCGCTCCATCATCCAAATCATTGGATGAGTGTCCCCAAGCTTCTAATGTATTATAGCAAATTTAAAGCATTTTTGGCTGATTCGTGACACGAAGGGGATAAAGAATCTCAACTTTGATTCTTTTCTAGACATGAGAAAAAAGACAGGTTTTCAAGCCTGTCTTCAATTTAATAATTGTGATTAGATGTTCGTCGTGTGCATGACTTCGCTGTCGTCTGTTGACAGTACTTCATGGAAGACACGCTCAGTCAATTCTTGTTTCTGCTCAGATGTCAGATACTTGGTGTTGACGCAGTAGCCGGAGATACGTACAATAACATCTTCGCCGCGCATGATCTTGTCGTAAACATCTTTAAGATCCATGACATTCAAGTTGATGTGCTGACCCGCAAAGTCAGTTCCTGCAATGAGCGCACCTGGTGTGAAGTAGCCGTCTAGAATATTCACAAGGTTCTTGACCTGCTCATCTTCTGTCTTGCCAAGCGCACGAGGAGAAACCTGAGTGGTCAGAGAGATACCGTCATTTGCATCCTTGAATTCAAGTTTTGCCAATGAACGAAGGTTCTGCAGCCAGCCGCCTTTTGCCTTGTTTGAAGGATTTGCGCCTGGTGAGAAGTATTCAAGTTTGCTCTTGTTTACAGTGCCGTCTGGATTGAGATAAACACCTTTATGAACAGGAGAGTTACCAGTCTGCTTAGAGTATGCGACGTTTGATGTAATTGTAAGCAGTGAAACGGTTGCTTCCGCATTCTTGTAAAGTTTGTGTGAAGCCAATTTCTCGTGATACATCTTCATGACGAGCTTCGCAATGTCATCTGCACGGTCATCATCTTCGCCGTAACGTGGGAAGTCGCCTTCTACTTCGTAATCATAGATATAGCCGCTCTCGTCACGCAGTGTGTGAACTTTGGCATATTTGATGGCAGAAAGTGAATCAACTGTATTAGCAAAACCGCAGATACCAAAGCCCATGTTGGCGCGAACTTTAGTCGGCAGAAAGGCCATCTGTACAGCTTCGTAATTGTACTTGTCCGTCATGTAGTGGATGATGTTCATTGCATCAACATAAGTCGATGTCAGCCAATCCAGCGACTTGTCAAAGTTTTTCATAACAGTGTCATAGTCGAGAGTCTCATCACGGACTGGATCAATCTCAAAGACTTTGTAGTCTTTATGGACATCATCATAACCACCGTTAAGCCCTGTCAGCATTGCTTTTAGAACATTGACACGCGCACCGAAGTATTGCAGGTTGTGACGTGCATCTTCATTTTCTGGATCCAATGGAGAAACACAGCATGAGATACATGACATTTCGCCATAACCGTCTTTAGCCATTGTGTCCACACCTTCGTACTGAATGGAGCTGTGCTTGTGACTCATATGCATGCAGTAGTATTTAAAACTGTAAGGCAGCTTAGAAGACCAGAGAACAGTCAAGTTCGGTTCTGGCGCATTGCCGATGGTATCAAGAGTGTTGAGGAAACGATAATCCATCTTCGTCACACGATGACGGTTATCATTGCCCATACCAGCCAATGACGTGGTAATAAATGTCGGATCGCCTGAGTAAAGCTCATCATAAGCAGCTGCACGTGCAAATTTCATGGTACGAAGTTTCAATACAAAATCATCAACGAATTCTTGGATTTCTGATTCGGTAAATGTTCCGCGCGCGAGGTCACGCTCAGCAAAGATATCAAGGACAATCGGCACACGACCAAGTGAAGTCGCTGCACCGTTAATCACACGACAAACAGCCATGTAAGCAATGTTAACCCATTGAATCGCTTCTTTCACGTTCATTGCAGGACGTGAAACATCAAGTCCGTATAGATTACCAAAGTTGATAACCTGCTGCAGTGCGTCATACTGCATGTTAATTTCTTCTTTAAGGCGAATGTTATCATCGTTGATTTCAGTAATGGCATCCCACTCGCGCGCTTTCTCTTTCATTAGGTAATCCGCACCATACAAAGCAAGACGGGCATAAACACCGATGATACGGCCGCGTGAATAGGCATCCGGCAAACCAGTAACTGTATGCGCGTGACGTGCTTTACGAATGTTTGATGTATAGGCACGGAAAATGCCATCATTGACAGAAGTCATAGAAGCGGTTAGAATTTCATGCAGACGAGGATCCACACTCAAACCATGCTCTGTCAAAACTTTTTCAGCAACACGTAAACCGCCTTTGGGCATGAAGTTCAGGCGGAAGAGTTCTTTATTCTGCATACCGTAGATAAGCTCTAGGTTCTTATCGTTCGGGTCTACATATCCTGCAGGAATCTTGTCAATAGAGGTGACAACATCAGTGTCAAACGGAAAGCCAACCTCTTCATAATGAGATTTTGTATCCTCAATGATTTTCTTCACCTTAAGCGTACGATCCGTTACGCCCGCCAAAAAGCTTTCATCACCATCATAAGGTGTATAATTATCTTGGACGAATCGAGAAACACTGGCTTTGTCACGCCAGTCAGTACCCTTGAAGCCGTCCCAAGCTTGATCAAAAATGTCTTTAGTCACCTTGACTTTCATCTGTTTTTCTCCTCCGAGCCTATTTTTAGCTCAATTAATTTACACTATTATTTTAACATTTAGCTTCTCGCTTGTAAAGGGCAATTACTTAAAGGCAGGCTTGTTTTTTTCTGTTTTACACACTCTTTTGTGACATGCGCTGGAAAGGAAAAGCTAATAAAGAGTTCATCTTTCGCTCTTGATTTGAAAATAATCATAAAAACTGAAAAATCTTTTTATTCACTCACATCAATAATTCCAAAAACTTTCTGCTTATCGATTTCATTTTGTAAAAAGCTTTGATCATGAATGGGGAATTTTTGCTCGATTTTATCAATTTGTCCTAATTCAACACTGGCTTCTTCCAGACTGAAATCATAGACATGTCCGCCGATCGTCTTATCATCAGAAATAAAATGAAGGTGAAAACCTCCTAGAGAGACGCCGTGAAACAATGATGGTGTCCAAAAACCGACGATCGTTCCTGCTAGATTCGTTAACTCGTATTCTGCTTGGTGAGCAGAGACAACATCAAAGCCGATGCCAGACGGTGTTTTCGTGGCCATTCTGATTTTTAATCTGGAAAAGTTGCCATGAATCTTGACGGAATGAAAGAGATTTCTGCTGGTAAGATGCGCCTCGATCATCTGTTCGACTTCGTCGGACTCATGACTTTCGATAATCTCAAATTGGACATCTGTCTGCTGTTTATTTACAGCAACATAGGGTGCAGTTTGATTCGGTTCTGCCACTGTGACTTGAATGCCGCCTTCGCCTTTTGCTTGATAAACGACTCCGTCAAGCACAATCATCTCGCCATTGACTTGATCAAAGCTGCCAATGCCGAAATCCCCACGCTTTTTTATGTCTGCAACGGTTATTTGCCCATCGTAAAAGCCAGACATAAGTGAGGCAAGTGTGTTAAATTGAAATAAAGCTGTCATTTTTTTCCCTCCCCTTTTGATCAGTAAAATTCATCTGGCAAAAGTGTTTCGCCGAGTTTGATGTTGTCCTTGTAATCAACTGGGATGTCGATTAAAACTGGGCCAGTTGTGTCTGGAATTTCTGATAAAATCTGTTTGAGCTCATTCTGACTGTGCACGCGATAACCTTTTGCACCCATTGACTCTGCATATTTGACATAGTCTACCTTACCGAAGTCAACGCCTGCACTGCGGCCATATTTCATCTCCTCTTGGAATTTTACCATGTCGTAATGCCCATCGTTCCAGATGAGTTGAATAATCGGCAGTTTTAACCGCACTGCAGTTTCTAATTCTTGTCCAGTAAATAAGAAACCGCCGTCTCCTGAATTGGAATAGACTTTCTTTCCTTGACGTACAAGTCCTGCCGAAATTGCCCAGGGCAAGGCCACGCCTAAGGTCTGCATTCCGTTTGAAAAAAGAAGGTGACGTGGTTCATAGCTCTTGAAATAACGCGCCATCCAGATATAAAGTGACCCTACATCTACTACGACAGTTTCATCATCCTTGACAATTTCTTGAAGTGTCTGGACGATTTCCAAAGGATGAACACGATCTTTAACCGACTTTATTTCTTGACTTTCGACGATAGAGATCTCATGTAAGCCGTTCAAGTATTCATTTGAACCTTCTGGCAGCTGATAGCCGCGAACCGCTGGAAGGAGATTCTCTAGAGTTGCTGTGATATCTCCGATCAGCTCACGCTCTGGCTGAAAATAGGTATCTATTTCTGCTTGCGCATCATCAATGACAATGATTCGGCTGTTAATTTCTGCATTCCAGTTTCTGGCTTCATATTCGATGGGATCATATCCTATGGTAATAACCAGGTCGGCACGCTTAAGCAGCATGTCTCCAGGCTGATTGCGAAAGAGACCGACACGACCGAAGAAAGTGTGCTCCAATTCGCGAGAAATGACGCCAGCGCCCTGAAAGGTCTCTAGCACTGGAATTTGAACCGCCGCGAGCAGCTCACGCAAGGCCTTTGCGACTTTAGCATCTGATCCGCCAGCGCCGACTAGTATCACAGGCAGCACACTGCTGCGGATTGCTTGAGCCAGATATGTAATGTCATCAATGGAGGCATCGCCGAATTTAGGTGCCGACAAGGGTTTTATGGCTTTGACATTGTTTGAGACTTCGGCATCTGTCACATCTTGAGGTACAGAGATAAAGCTGGCGCCGCCTTTCCCAGCTTTTGCAATCCGATAAGCGTTGGCAATCGTCTCAGAAAGAACGCTGGCATCTTGAACTTCGGCAGAATACTTTGTAACTGCTTTCATCAAGCCGACATTATCCATGGATTGGTGCGCACGCTTCAGCTGATCAGAACGTTTGACTTGACCACCAATCGCAAGAATAGGGTCACCTTCTGCTGTGGCAGTCAGTAATCCTGTGGCCAGATTTGATACGCCGGGACCAGAAGTTGCGATGACGACACCTGGTTTGCCTGTGATGCGTCCAATGCCTTGTGCCATAAAACTTGCGCCTTGTTCATGCCGAGTCACAATTAGTCTCGGACCGCGATCATTGAGTACCTCAAAAACCCGGTCGATTTTTGCGCCAGGTATTCCGAAAATGTAATCCACTTTATGGTTGATCAAACTGTCAACAATAAGGTCTGCACCATATTTTTCCGTCATCGTTATCATTTCTCCTTTGTAAGTCGTCGAATTGCTGTGTTACTATACAATTGCGCCATCTATGAGCTTAAGCAGCTGCTCAATTCATTTTCTACTCTTTCAAATTTTAGCAGATTCTGCCCCATATTCATAAAAAATATACTTGTGAAATAAAAAGCAAGCTCAAATCCGCTTGCAAATTCACTCATTCTGTTTTATTATTCTTCAATTTTCTGACATTTTGGACAGATATGTGTCCCACGTCCAGCGACTTTAGTTTTGATGATTTCCGTGCCGCAACGCGGACAAGCTTGACCTTCACGGCGGAATACATTGGCGAAGCGTTCTAGATAATTGCCTCTGCTGCCGTCTGATTTCACATAGTTTTTCATGGTTGAGCCACCGCTTTCAATGGATCTGGTCATGGAATTTTTGACAGCTCGTAAAAGTCTTCGCAAGTCTTTATCGCTCAGTTTCTGTGCGGGTGTTGCCGGATGAATTTTTGCTTCCCAGAGTCCTTCATCAGCATAGATGTTACCAATGCCTGCAATTACCTTTTGGTCTAGGATGACGCCTTTGATAGGCGCTTTAGTATGTTTGCGGACGCGCTGTATAAATTCCTTGTAGGTTTTTTCTGATATCTTTGCTGGAATCTTCTCCTTTGTGAAATCAACGATTTCAGGCCCTAATTCTGCCATAAACTTCTGCTTCACGACTTCACTTGTCGGCAATAATTTTATCCAGCCGAATTTTCTTTGGTCATTGAAGAACAAACGAGCGCCATTGTCAAAGTCGAAAATGACACGCGTTGATCGGTCTGGTAAATCAACCAGCCATGAGCCAGTCGGATGTCCCGCGGCGAAGTTTCTTTTATCATCCAGCTCAGAATCTGCTTCACGAAAAATAAGCTGCCCCGTCATTTTCAGATGAAAAAGCAAGGTATACATCGTGTCCAAATCAATCATCAGAACTTTGGCACGACGCCGAACACCAATTATTGACGCTTCTTTCAGGAAAACTTTGTCCTCGTCCTCGACCTGAAAACTTTTATTCTCTAAAACTGTCACATGATGAAGCTTTTGTCCGATGAGACGTTTGGTTAAACCTCGACGAATTGTTTCCACTTCTGGTAATTCCGGCAATTTGACAGACCTCTCTTTTATTGAACTTCGATTAAAAAATGCACTTTATGACGAAAAAATCTGACAAAATCAGATTGGTCAGATTTATTTCACTACAAAATTCACGAGTTTGTTCGCTACTGCAATTGTTTTCTGGATTTCTCCGTCAAGTTTCACGGCTTTTGCTGCTGCTGCTGAAAGTTCATCTTTTGATAAGTCTTTTGCAACCATTAATCGCTTCTTTAATTTACCGTTTACTTGGACAACGATTTCGATTTCGTCCTCAATCAGTTTTGAGGCATCGAATTCTGGCCAAGGAACATATGAGATTCCACCGCTTTCACCGAGGAAGTCCCAGAGCTCTTCAGCTAAATGCGGTGCAAATGGTGCCAGCAGCTGGACAAATCCTTTAGCATAGACTTTCGGCAGTTTTCCTGCTTTGTTGGCCGCATTTACAAAAATCATTAGCTGAGAAATGGCTGTATTGAATAGCATCCCGTCCAAGCGTTCTGTCACGTTTTTAACCGTTTCATTGTAGACTTTATCCAGCTCAGGAAGAGCTTCATCCGTCAGTTTGGACATGGCAATCAAACGATACACTCTGTCCAAAAACTTTCTGGCTCCTTCTAGGCCTTCCTCAGACCATGGAATACTCGCATCTAATGGACCCATAAACATTTCATAGACACGAAGTGTATCCGCGCCGTAACGTTCTACAACATCGTCAGGATTGACAACGTTTTTCAAAGATTTAGACATTTTGGCAGGTGCTTGTTCAAGAACTTCTCCTGTTTCAATGTTATAGAAAGCGCCGTCCCGCTTTTCAACTTTATCCGTGGCGACAAGCGCACCGCGTGCATCACGGTAACTTGTTCCTAAGATCATGCCTTGGTTAAAAAGCTTCTGAAAGGGCTCTTTTGTTGGCACAACGCCAAGATCATAGAGGAACTTATGCCAGAAACGAACGTACAGCAAATGAAGCACAGCATGCTCAGCACCGCCGACGTAGATGTCCACTGGCAGCCAAGCTTTCAGCAGCTCTGGATCTGCAATCATCTTTTCATTGTGAGGGTCAATGTAACGCAGATAATACCAACTGGACCCTGCCCATTGCGGCATGGTGTTGGTTTCTCTGCGGCCTTTGACACCATCAGCTCTTGTCACTGTCAGCCAGTCTGTTAGATTGGCCAGTGGTGATTCACCCGTGCCTGAGGGTTTGATATCGTCCATTTCTGGCAATAATAGCGGTAATTCAGATTCTGGAAGGGCTGTTGTCGTCCCATCTTCCCAATGGATGATAGGAATGGGCTCTCCCCAATAGCGCTGACGACTGAAGAGCCAATCACGCAATTTGTATGTTGTTTTCTTTTGTCCGACTTTCTTTTCTTCCAGCCAGGACAGAACATTCTCAATCGCCTCTGCTTTGTTCAGGCCGTTCAAAAAGTCTGA
The DNA here is from genome assembly GCA_031285775.1 of Streptococcaceae bacterium. Lineage (GTDB taxonomy): Bacteria > Bacillota > Bacilli > Lactobacillales > Streptococcaceae > Lactovum. Next base: position 26,319 of record JAITVN010000082.1, read on the forward strand.
GTTAATATGAACGCCATCGCCTGTGTAGGCTTCTTTTGTGACATCGCCTCCTTCAAGCACTGGAATGATGTCAATGCCGAATTTCTGCGCGAATTCCCAGTCACGCGTGTCGTGCGCCGGTACAGCCATGATGGCGCCGTGTCCGTAACTGGCAAGGACGTAATCCGCAATCCAGATGGGAACTTCTTCTCCGTTGACGGGATTGATCGCATATGCGCCTGTCCAGACACCTGTCTTGTCTTTGGCAAGATCCGTACGAGCGAGGTCTGATTTCAATGAGGCTGTGTGTTTGTATTCGGCCACTGCCTTCGCTTGTTCTTGGCTGGTAATGGCGTCAACCAGAGGGTGCTCAGGTGCAAGAACGCAATAAGTAGCACCAAATAGGGTATCTGGACGGGTTGTAAAGACAGTGATTTTTTTGTCAGAACCCGCAACTTTGAAATCTACATCTGCACCGACGGATCTGCCGATCCAGTTGCGCTGCTGCTCTTTGATAGATTCTGGCCAGTCTAGGTCATCCAAGTCGTCCAAGAGACGGTCTGCATAGGCGGTAATTTTCAGAATCCACTGGCGCATGGGCTTGCGAACAACAGGAAAGCCGCCTCGCTCTGACGTTCCGTCTGGGAGAACTTCTTCATTGGAAATAGTGGTACCTAGCTCTTCGACCCAGTTGACAGGAACTTCAGATTCGTAGGCTAGGCCTTTTTCATAAAGCTTGGTAAATATCCATTGTGTCCATTTGTAGAACTCTGGATCGGTCGTATTGATTTCGCGATCCCAATCGTAACTGAAGCCGAGCGAATTAATCTGACGTTTGAAATTGGCGATGTTTTCTCCCGTAAAATCGGCCGGTTTGTGTCCCGTGCTCATGGCATACTGCTCGGCTGGGAGGCCAAAAGCATCCCAGCCCATCGGGTGAAGCACATTGTAACCTTTTGCTCGTTTGTAGCGGCTTAAGATGTCTGTGGCAGTGTAGCCCTCTGGATGTCCAACATGCAGGCCAGCACCAGAGGGATAAGGAAACATGTCCAGAGCATAGTAATGCGGTTTATCAGGATCATTGCTTGTTCGGAAAGTCTGATGATCCGCCCAATATTTCTGCCATTTTTTTTCGATTTGATTGTGATTAAATTCCATTAATTTTCCTTAAAATTCTTGTAATACTTGTAAAAAAACGACAAATGTCGTTTTTAGACTCGCTGAACAAAATATGAGAGAATAAATTTGTTCAGCAAGTCTATGTTAAAACACAAAGGGAATACTTTTTGAACAAGTTTATTGTTAAGTTTAATGCCTTGCGAATTCTGGCGTAAAGGACTCAAAAAGTGGAGAAAGCGGACGATTTTCGTCTGTTCTGATAATCGCTTCGGCAAGAAGATTGGCAATTGAAATTTGAGTAATTTTTGGTGAAAAGTGCTCAGGCGACTGCTGGATCGTGTCAAGAATGACTAATTCTTTAATGGCCGAATCATCAATTCGCTGGATGGCTGGTCCTGAAAGCACGGCATGTGTACAGGATGCATAAACTTCTGTGGCGCCTAAGTCGCGCAGGGCATTGGCAGCTAAGCAAATCGTCCCGGCTGTATCAATCAGATCATCGATTAGTATGCATTTTTTGCCTGCGACATCGCCGATAATATTCATTATTTCAGCAACATTAGCGCGGGGGCGACGCTTATCAATAATGGCAATTTTAGTCCCCAGAAAGTTTGCAAGTTTGCGGGCACGGACGACACCGCCATGATCTGGAGAAACCACAACCACATCCTCCCCATAGAGGCCCTGACGTTCGAAGTAGTCTGCAATTAACGGCGCCCCCAATAGATGGTCAACAGGAATATCGAAGAAACCTTGAATCTGTGCCGCATGCAAGTCAACAGTCAGGATGTGGTTTACCCCAGCCACTGAAATCATATTTGCGACCAGTTTTGACGTAATCGGCTCACGCGCCTTGGCTTTTCGATCTTGACGCGCATAGCCGTAATAAGGCATTACCAGATTAATCGTCTTGGCCGAGGCACGACGCAAAGCATCAACCATAATCAGTAATTCCATCATATGATCATTAACAGGGTTACTGGTTGACTGAATCAGGTAGATGTTCTTGCCGCGTACGGATTCCTCAATGTTAATTTGGATTTCGCCGTCAGCATAGGTTCTGCTGGTAGCTTTCCCTAGGTGCAGACCGATTTCTTTGGCAACACGCTCCGCTAGTTCACGGTTTGAACTCAGTGAAAACAACATTAGATTTGAATAAGACATTTCGCCTCAACTTTCTGACTTAAATTTATCATGATTCGTCTATTTTTTCAAGTTTTTAATAGGAAAAATAAGCTCAAAGTTTTGAGTTAAATCAATCCTTTGAAAAGTCCCCGAACAAAGAATTCTTCGTCAAACTCAGCCAGGTCATCAATTTTCTCGCCAAGCCCCACTAGCTTAATCGGAATTTTCAGCGTTTGGATAATTGACAAGACAATGCCGCCTTTTGCGGATCCGTCAAGTTTGGTCAAAACGATACCAGTCACTGGCGTTACTTTGGAGAACTCTTTGGCTTGGGAGACTGCATTTTGACCGGTAGAAGCATCTAGTACCAATAATGTCTCATGCGGAGCACTGGGAAGCTCACGCTGAATGATTCTACGCATTTTGGCCAGTTCTGCCATGAGGTTATCTTTATTCTGTAAACGACCAGCAGTGTCAATGATCAGAACGTCAAAGTTTTCAGACTTAGCTCGCTGCATGGCGTCATAAACAACTGAGGCAGGATCGCTCGCTTCTCGTCCTGTGACGACGGGTAAATCTGAACGTTTTGCCCATTCTAGCAGCTGATCCGTTGCGCCGGCACGAAAAGTATCTCCTGCTGCCAGCAGAACTTTTTTACCTTCCTTTTTTAAACGCGCCGCCAGTTTTCCTATGGATGTTGTCTTACCGGCACCGTTGACACCAACGAAAATCATTACTGTGAGGCCGTCATTTTGAATATTTAGCGCCTTATCCAGATTTTCCTCGTCCAGATTGTTGACAAGCTCTTCAATAATCAGAGCTTTGAGCTGGTCCGAACTTTTGATATTCTGGAGTTTGGCTTCTTGGCGTAGTTTTTCTGAAATTTTCATGGCCAGATCTGCGCCGACATCAGAGAGTATTAACGTTTCCTCTAGGTCTTCGAAGAATTCTTCGTCAACAGATCTAAAATTCGCTAAAAAGGCGTTAAAACGCTCGCCGAAAGATTTATTGGTTTTTTCGAGGGTTCTTTCGTACTTTTGTTCAACCAATTCTGCCTCGGCACTTGGTTCTGGTGCGATTTCATTATTATCGGCTTCTGACTCAAGTGTGCCCTTGACAGACGCAGCATTTTCCTCAGAAGTCTCCTCTTCGACTTTTTTTCCGAATAATCTATCAAATAGTCCCATATTTACCTCAAAAAGATTGGTTTATTTTATTATAACAAAAAGAGCAAAACCTGTCGAAGTCAACAGGTTATTGGCAAAGTTTATTTTTTGAAAAGTCTTACAAACCAGTCACTCACTGGCTCAGAACGATTTTCAAAATAGTCAGATTCACGCGCAAGTAGAATGATGACATAAATCCATAGGGCAAACATGACGACATCAAAGAGAAAACCAATTTTTGGAAGAAAGCTTAAGACATAAAAGGCAACATGAAACACAATCAATGCAACGGCATTCAGAGTTTCAAGTCCAGTATCACGCAGACGACGGAAAAAGAGAGACAACTCGGGGATAATGACAGCTAATCCGAAGAGAATCGGCGGAAAGAATAATAACAGGGCACCGCCCATGAGCGCAGCGAGAGAGCCTGTATTTCCATATGAATAATAATCCATATGGTTGAATAGCGAAAAGAGACTGGCCGAAAGTAATATTATGCCAGGAATAAAGATGATAATAGAAATGACGGCATTGATCAAAAAGGTCCACCAATACTCCGAGCGACGCGAACGGCCTGTAAAATTGACATAGTTCTTCCAGAAAAGTTTGTAGGCCTCAAATAGGCTCACATGATGGTCACTTGTTCTCTGCGCTTTGTTTTCTGGACGTGGTAGAAAGGAAGACACTGAAGCATTCTGAAAACTCGGCTGAGAAATTGTCGGCTGCGGCATCTGCTGCTCAGAATGACTGTCTTGAAGTGGCTGGCTTGAATTCTCTCCTTTGAGCTCATCAATTTCACCCTTCTCAATTGCTTTTTGGAATTCTTCTAAGCTTGGTTCACGATTGTTCATGAGTTTAAAATACTCTAGCCATTGTTGTTTTGTTGCCATGCTCTCTCCTTTTGTGTTTGAGACAATTTCTAACATATCGTCATGCTTCAGAAATTATTATTATTTATGTTTTCTTTCCTAAAGCACGAATGTTTTAAGAGCCTCTGCAATGGTGTCTTCATCGTTTGAGAAGTCAGAAATTTTATCTGCTGCTTCCTGAGCGACCTTTTTTGCATTGGCGGGTGCTATTCCAAGACCTGCCCAGCGTAACATCGGTGCATCATTCGCCTCGTCACCCATGGCGAGAACGGCTGCCGCTGGGATCTCAAGGTATTCACAAAGTTTCTCTAGTCCTGTTGCTTTGCTCACACCTTTAGGCATCACTTCAAGAAGGACTGGAGCGGTGCGGAAGACCTCAAAAGAATTCAAGAAATCTGTGTCAATCTCATTTTGCAGTCTGTCTAATTCAATAGACTCTGCAGAAATGATAACCTTGTTGAATTCTGCCTTTTGGGGAAGCTGATCTAAACTGATTTTTTGGAAAGATAAGGTATTATTGACATAGCTCAGTTTTGATTTTCGACCGAACTCAATGGTGTAGCTGCTGTCATCGCTGATGATGTCGCAGGGAAAATCACGTTTTCTCGCCATTGCAGCGATTTGCTCTACTTCCTCGTAGGACAAGAGCTTTTTTGACAATATTGTCCCGTCATTTTTCTGAACTAAACCGCCATTGTAGGTAATGCTGTATTCGTTGCTCCCATATAAATTCAGCAAAGATAAATACTCAAGTGTTGACACTAAGGGACGGCCTGTATTGATGACGATTTTAACGCCTTTGGATTTTGCTTTCATCAGTGCGTTAATGTTTTCATCAGAGATGCGCCTTTGGCTGTTGAGTAAGGTGCCATCTAAATCAAGCGATAATAATTGAATATTTAGCATACACAGATTATACCACAAAAATTAGGTGCTCTTAAGCTTGTTGCGACTTTCCAGATAAATCATCAGAATACTGATATCTGCCGGGTTGACGCCTGGAATCCTGCTGGCTTGCCCAAGGGTCTCCGGATTGATTTTTTTGAACATTTCACGCGCTTCGGTTGCGATGCTGTCAAGGGCGTCCCAGTCAATGTTTTCTGGTATGTGTTTTTCTTCCAATTTGTGCATCTTCTCAACTTGAGCCTGAGCTTTGGCGATATAGCCGTCGTAGATGGCTTCTATTTCGATAAGCTCGATGACGCTTTGTTCTAGCGGCGTTTCGCTTTGACCGATAAATTCGCAGACTGTGGCATAGTTGACTTCTGGACGTTTCAAAAAATCTCTGGCACTGACGGCATCAAGCAAGGGACCAAAACCTTTTTCTGCAAGTTTGGCATTTGTCTCATCTGTTGGTTTCAGTTTCTCGTGAGCGAGGCGTTTCATTTCCTTGTCAAATTGCTGTTTGCGTTCTTGGTAGATGCCCCAGCGTTCGTCGTCAACGAGTCCGATTTCTCGGCCGATGGGTGTCAAGCGCATGTCGGCATTGTCATGACGTAAAATCAGACGGTGCTCGGCGCGTGAAGTCAATAAACGGTAAGGCTCAACCACTCCTTTAGTGACCAAATCGTCAATCATGACACCGATATATGCCTCGGTACGGCGCAGAATCAATGCTGGCTTGCCTTGAACTTTCAGCGCAGCGTTGATGCCTGCGACGAGCCCCTGACCTGCTGCCTCCTCATATCCAGAAGTACCGTTGGTCTGGCCTGCAGTGAAGAGACCTGAGATTTTCTTTGTCTCGAGGGTCGGGCGTAGCTGATGGGGGAGAATCATGTCGTATTCAATAGCGTAGCCTGGGCGCATCATCTCGGCCTGTTCAAGTCCTGCCACTGAGTGTACAAGGTCAATCTGGACGTCTTCCGGCAGACTGGTGGACATTCCCTGAATGTAAACTTCCTCTGTATGACGACCTTCTGGTTCCAGGAAGAGTTGATGGCGCTCCTTATCGGCGAAGCGTACGATTTTTGTCTCAATGGAAGGGCAGTAACGCGGCCCGATACCATTGAGGGTGCCATTGTACATGGGCGAGCGGTCAATGTTGTCGCGGATGATCTGGTGAGTTTTGCTGTTGGTGTATGTCAACCAGCAGTCGACCTGGTCTTTCAGGTAATCCTCATCTTTAGTCAGAAAACTGAAAGCATGAGGCGTTTCATCTCCTGGCTGGACTTCTGCTTTGCTGTAATCAATGGTTGAGCTCAGGACGCGCGGCGGTGTACCTGTCTTGAAGCGTTCGATCTGAAAACCGAGCGCCCGAAGATTATCAGCCAGCTCAATTGAGGGAATGGTATTGTTGGGGCCTGAACTGTATTTTAGGTCTCCAATGTAAATTTCTCCGCGTAAGGAGGTGCCTGTGGTCAGTACAACTGTTTCAGCGCCATATTTCAGTCCTGTATTTGTCATTACGCCTTTTACTCTGTCATTTTCGACAATGAGTGCTTTAACCATGCCCTGGCGCAATATCAAGTTTTTCGTCTGCTCAATGGTGTGCTTCATTACCTGGCTGTATAGGTCTTTGTCAGCTTGTGCACGCAGGGCACGAACTGCTGGTCCTTTGCCAGTGTTAAGCATTTTCATCTGGATGTAGGTTTTGTCAATGTTCTTGCCCATTTCACCACCTAAGGCATCGATTTCTCGAACCACAACACCTTTGGCTGCGCCGCCGATTGAGGGGTTGCAGGGCATGAATGCTACCATATTGAGGCTGATTGTTAACAGTAGGGTCTTACAGCCCATTCTTGCAGAAGCCAGTGCAGCTTCACAGCCTGCGTGGCCAGCGCCAACAACGATAACATCGTATTTTTCATTGTAATTCATTACTTTTAATTCTCTCCAAAATAAAAAAATCAAGGCGACACGAAAAATCCATAAGATTTCTCCCGAGCTTTGACCTTCGGTTGTTCTATTTTACCGCAAATATATTTTTATCGCAAGTTGAACACTCAAATCGCTTGGCAGTAGATATAAATTCTACGATAATCTGACTCTCGTCATATTACGCTTGGTTTCAGTTGACTTTTTCACAAAGTTTAGTTAAGATAGTCACAAAGATTATTAAAATTTGTGCGTTACTTTGGAAAGTTAAGAAGGGATATGGAAATGACTGTCAATGAAGATAAAGTGACTGAAAAAGGGATAAAGGCTGCTGAGGAAGATGGCCGCATGGATTTACCCAAAGCCACGATAAAACGCTTACCTCAATATTATCGGCTTTTTAAAGGTCTTGTTGAGGATAAAATAATGCGCACAAATTCACGAGAAATTTCTGAAAAGATCGGTGTTGATTCTGCGACCGTTAGGCGAGACTTTTCTCTTTTTGGTGAGCTGGGGCGCCGTGGATACGGATACAACAGTCTTGCGTTGCGAGATTTCTTTGCAAGCTTGTTAGGAAATGATACCGCGACAGATATCGCTTTGGTCGGTGTCGGAAATCTAGGACGCGCCTTATTGAATTATCCCTTCCAGCATCGCAACAAACTTCGTATCGTTCAAGCCTATGATGTTCCCGGCAACCCCTTAGTTGGAACTAAAAGCGATTCAGGGATTTCAATTTACAATATCTCTAGTCTGCAGGAGAATGTTGAGCAGGCAAAGATAGAAACCGCCATTTTGTCTGTTGACACTGAACATGCTCAGGAGGTAACCGATAAGCTGGTAGAAGCTGGAATACATGGGATTCTCAACTTTACGCCTGTTTTCCTTAAAGTGCCTGATGATGTTTTTGTTCAATCAATTGATCTTACGAAAGAACTTCAGACATTGATCTTTTTCATGAGGAATTCTAACCAATTATAGGTAAGATAGGTTTTATACAAAATCTGACAAAAACCTGCCATCTCAGCTTTTTCTGAAATGGCAGATTTTTTATTTCTTCACCTTTTTAAATTATTTAATTCTACTTTCTTAGTTCCCATCAATTTTTTTGACTTCTCTCCAGTATATTTCATTAATTACTTATCTGAAATCATTTAGCCTCTTGATTAGTCAACGCATTTTCAACTAAAGACTTTTATCCAATTTATCAAGTAGTGTTTTGCTTACCACCGTATCCTAAAAATTTCGTGATATGAACAGTGGTTTACTACTGAAACACTTTTCTTTTCAACTTCTAGTCATTTTGTTATAATTTTATTAGAGTTAATAAATCTCAATAGAAGTCTATTACAATAATAGTCTTTATTTGCTCGTAATAGACTGTGCCAGAATCAAAATGAACTGAGCAAGTTTCCAAGAAAACTACAACACTCCTAACGTGTGTTCAGAAATTTGGATGTAAAGATTCCTTACTTTCTTTAGTTCGAGTTCTGCTTTTCATCTCTTATTAACATTTGGCAATATCACGATTAGGATTGGTCGCATTCTTACCGAATTCTTTATCAACCTCTCCCTGATACATGACATCAATCGGCAGTCCGAGCTTTGCCCACTTGCTCTGATAAGCATCAAGAACACGTGTGGTTTTGATGTAGCGTATGTCTACACCGTTAGAGACATAAAAGTGACCTGTGTCTGAGCATTGAATGATATACATTTTGATTCCTCCTTTTGAGTTTGAATTGTTGTTTGACAGCCATCTATCAAGATTGATTGTTTGACTGATAGCAAAAGATTGTGGAGTATTTTTGGTAACCTTTAAATCGTTCATGTAGTTTGACTGCCACAAATCTCTTCCTATTGTTACCCATATGTGACCATGAATGACTCCATATCCGTCTTTCCCATCAAGTCTGTTGACATGAACATTTAGTAATCCACTACCGTTTTTGGCTATTCCTTGAGACAGTAAAGCGTCTCCATAATCTTTAGCATCACCACGAGCTGCATATGGATTTGGGACTCCAAGAAATTCGAGTAGTGTTTTGATTAGACTAACGCATTGTCCCGAATTTATTGGGTCTTGCTTATCATAAGGTCGAGTATTAACCATAGAATCTAGCCATTGTCTGACCTCTTCAATTGTTTTAGCCACTTTTTTCTCCTTTTGTTTATTTTTTGTCATTTTTTATGAAAGGAAATTCATCATGAAAAAATTATCATTATTTGCACTTACTTTACTTGTAGGAGCTTTACTTACCGCTTGTTCCCATGGAAAGCAGGCAAGTTCCTCTGATAGTAAGCCAAGAAAATCTTCCTCATCATTAACTTCAAGTAAGCAGCCAAGCAGCTCTTCCACCCCCTCAACTTCAAGCGAACAGGCAAGCAGCAGCTCTGCAACTACTTCCAGTTCATCCACCCTACCTGAATCAGTTCCGTCATCAAGTATAAGCCCTTCAACCACTGAAGACCACAGATTCGATATTATCCAAGGAACTTGGAAAAACAATCTTGGGTACGTCATTCACATTGTCAATAACGAGGCAGATGGAAGTCCGCTTACGGTCATGCCTGACTATCCATATGCCTTTCTAATGGAAGCGAAAATGCAATCGGGTGATCCGACGAGTGTTGTTCTTGTCTTCACTCCTGCGGGGCAAACAATACGTGATGCTGCTTTACCTGATTTGAGTGATCAGTCAAGAGACCGTTTCCTCATCACAAATGGTGGTCTCTTGAGTGAACAAACTGCAACTGAAGTCTATTACAAACAATGAACAGAGTTGCTTCTCCTCATTTTCACTCAACTTCCCTTTCAATTTTCTGAGTGGGAGAACGCTCAAAAATATATGTCCAGATAAGCATTCTCCTACTCATGAAAATCCTCTGTTTATTCTCTGTCATTTGTCCTCTTTTCCAATATCTTTTAAGATATCAGAGCCAACTGAGCCGATCACTGAATGGAATGTGAAAGCACCGAGCACTGCAGAAATAAAGGCAGCCAACTCAAAGGCTGTATTTGACACTTGCGTCCCGTAGGGGAGATTCCAAATGTTTGCGATTGCAAGGTAAAGCGCGCCAAGTGAGGCAATGACGGTACTGGTCATTGATGACCACTGTTTCAGAGAGATATTATTCCTTGATGCTTTCCTTTTCGTCTTTCGCATGACGACTTCTCCCTCCTTCTTCAAGATGCCTCATTTGTTCACTTTCACTAAATTCACAAACGTGAACTTTTTCTTTAAAAAAACAGTTTGCAACCTCTTCGTTTGATAGGTTGAGCAAGGAAATAGCTTTACAAATTTCTCTGCTTTTCCAGCAAACCTTATCATTCAGTCTTTTTGACGTTGAGCGCTCCGATAAGCCCATGGTATCAGCAAATTTATGCTGTGTCCCAAACTTCTCAGTAATTTTTCTGATCAATATAGAATAATCGTAATGCATTTCCCCTCTTTTCTTGTTCGCGTTTTATGAACTTTCTAACCATACTTTATCACATAATATTCAGTCAGTCAAGAAAAGTGATTCATGTATCATGAACTTTTTCTTTGTATTTTTAGAAAACTTATGCTATAGTTAGTGTATGAGAGTGACTACAGGAAATCGATTAAAGCAAATAATGACAGAGAAGGGAATAAAGCAAGTTGACATCCTCAACTTGTCGCAGCCTTTCCAGAAAAAACTGCAAATTAAAATGGGAAAAAGTGCGCTGTCGCAATATGTGAATGACGTACAATCACCTGATCAGAACAGATTATTTTTGTTATCGCAAACGCTCAGAGTTTCGGAAGCATGGCTAATGGGTTTTGATGTGCCGCAGACGGATCAGATTGAAATAGTTCACGAAAATAATACCCATGAATCTGAAAAAGTGGACTTACAAAAAATACTCCAACCTGAATTAGAGTTGAGTTTCGGGGACACTTTACTCACAGCTGATCAAGCGAGAAAACTGAGAAGACTGTTGAATGTCTACCTCATTGATGCGCTCAACCTCTGACATCATTTGGAGACCCTTAACCCTGAATTAACTAAACGTCTGCCTGGCTGAATCAGGTAAACCGGGACCATAGTACTGAAGTCCGCAAAAAAAGAGTCTAGAATATTGCATTATCCGAGGTGATAATGTAACTTTCTAGGCTCTTTTTAGCTCGTAAAGTGAAAAGTAAAATACAAGGAAGTCAGGATTGACTATTTGGAACTGGCTCTGCCAATGATTCCACCTGCAGTGACTTCGCCATAATCAACTGAAAAATCTTTCAGTTTCTCTTTCGTGTTCGTAAAAATGACCATAGAGGTTTTTGACAGGCCTGCGGCTTCAATGGCTGAAAGATCCACACTGCCGATTTCGCAGGCGCCTTCCACATTGTCGTCCACCTCAACTGTGTAATGATAAGGATCGCCGTTTAGTGAAACGGTGTCAATACCGATATGCAGCAGGATTTCGAGTCCATCTTCACGTGCAAAGCCAATTGCATGCCCGTTCAGCAGGGTTATTTTTCCGGAAACAGGTGCAAAAATTTTACCCTCAGTGGGATCGATCGCGAAGCCTTCTCCCATCAACTTTTGAGAAAAGACGGTATCTGTGGTCTCTTCAATTTTGAAAACTCTCCCTGAAAATGGGGCGTAGAGCATTTCATCAGACTTTATTTCTTCTTTGTTATTTGCTATGTCAAGCATGTTATTCCTTTCAAGGATTTTTTATTTTAGCTGTCTTTAATTTAACAGATCTAAATCTTTCTTTTTCTGAAACTTTTAGATAGTTCAGGACGTTTTTCCGATCTGGGCTTTTACAACATTCACGATGCTGTCAACAACATCATCCACTTGCACTTGAGTCGGTGCCTCTGCCATCACACGCAAAAGCGGTTCTGTCCCACTTGAGCGCACCAGTATTCTGCCGCTTTCACCAAGTAGGGCTTCTTTTTCTGCAATGATCTGTTGAATCGCCGGATTGTCTTGCCAAGTGTCTTTGTATTCAAGCTTTTCTAGCCTGACATTGACGAGTTTCTGAGGGTAAATTGTCACTTCGCTAGCCAAGTCAGAAAGCTTTTTCCCAGTGTCCCGCATTACCTTTAGAAGCTGAATACTCGACAGTTGCCCATCACCCGTCGGACTGTAATCAAGAAAAATCATGTGCCCGGATTGCTCGCCGCCAAAATTGTAGCCGGATTTTTTCATTTCTTCTACAACATAGCGGTCACCAACTGCGGTCACTACGGATTTCAGTCCAAGATCAGAAATCCCATTGTGAAATCCTAAATTTGACATGACCGTTGTAACGACGGCATTCTGCGCCAGTTTACCTTTTTTTGACAAATACTTGGCCAGGATGTACATAATTCTGTCGCCGTCAATCACTCTGCCTTTTTCATCAACTGCAATCAGACGATCACCATCCCCATCGTAAGCAAAACCAGCATTCGCGCCGACTTCCAGCACTTTTTCCGCCAGCTTTTCAGGGTGGGTTGAACCGATATTGTCATTAATATTTAAGCCATCTGGATGCTCTCCGATCACTTTAATGTCAGCCTCTAAATCTAGATAGACAGAACGCGCCGTTGTGTATGTGGCACCATTGGCTGTGTCTAATACAATCTTGTAGCCCTCAAAGCTGCCATCTGCAGTTCCTTCAAGAAAAGTGATGTACTTTTGCTTGGCTTCCTTGTATTCGTTGAGCCTGCCAAGTCCTTCAGCAGAAGGGCGAGGAAGATTATCTACTGGTGCGTCAATCAGTGCTTCGATTTCTAATTCCTGCGCATCGTCTAATTTAAAACCATCGCTGCCGAAGAATTTTATGCCATTGTCAAGGGCTGGATTATGACTGGCAGTGATCATAACGCCTGATGAAGCGCCATCTTTTTTTACTAAATAGGCCAGGCCTGGTGTCGCAATCACACCTAAATCATAAACTTCAATCCCGACAGACAATAATCCGGAAATTAAACTGTTCGACAGCATCTGTCCAGAAATTCTCGTGTCGCGCGCCACATAAACTTTCGGTTGAGCGACTTCGTGTTGACTTAGAACGTATCCGCCAAAACGTCCTAATTTAAATGCCATCTCTGGTGTAAGCTCTTTATTTGCCTCACCACGTACGCCATCTGTTCCAAAATATTTACCCATTTTTTCTCCTCTAAACTAAATACTTCTATGTGAAATTAATTACTATTGCTCGAACTCGAACTTGAGCTTGAGCTTGAGCTTGAACTCTGTTTATCTTTCACAATTTTAACGGTCATTTTAACCGTAGAATCCGACAATTTTGCTGGCACAATATTACCAGCTTCATCTACAGCAATTAGGCCGACTGTAGCTGTTGATTCATTTGTCAAGTCAGTACTGGAAGGCAATACCGCTTCAACTTTGGAGATGTTTTTAATCGAATTGGTTCCAGCAATAACATCAACCTTGTCATAACTTAAAGACACACTGTCTATATGATAACCTTCAGGTATCAGTGAATTATCAACGACTTTATCAATTTTAAAAGATTTCGTCTGCATTTTTTCAATCATCACATTCATTATCGAAGGATTGGTCTTGGCGTTCACTGTTTTGGTCAAATTCTCTACACTAATCGGGACTTTATGCTCGCCGACGGACATCTTATTCAGATCTGCTACGAGTTTAAATGTTCGCTTATCTGTAGACTTTTCCTGCAGAAGCTCGATCTGATTGTAAGAGGTAAGTGTGACGGTGGCTGTACTCGTGTAACCTGAAATAAAGTATTTTGAATCATCATATTTGATCTCAATCGGGATGTCCTTTAAAGTTGTAGAAAAAACTTGACCATCTGTCGAATTTCTTCCTTCATTTCGTGATGTCGTCGTTGTGGCGTTTACAAACAAAATCAGAGCGAGTATGACACTTACCACCGCAAGAAATGCACGGGAATTAAAAATCTTTGAAATCATTTTTTCTCCCCTTTCTTAACATGTTCCTTATTATGCTTCACAAAGAAACTGGTCAGATTTGCCAAACTTCCTGTATGTTCTTCGGATGTATTGGATAAATGTTCGGTCAGGATATGATGAAAACGCTCAGCAGACAAATCCGAGTAAAGGACGCCTTGATTGGCAACGGAAATGCCGCCAGTTTCTTCGGAAACGACTAAAACTAAGGCATCTGAAACCTCGGAAAGCCCGATCGCTGCACGATGCCTGGTTCCGAATTTTTTGGAAATATTTGCACGCTCTGTCAAGGGAAGGTAGGCACTGGTAACTGCAATTTTATCCCCCTGAACAATGACTGCGCCATCATGGAGCGGTGTATTTGGAATGAAAATGTTGATGATCAACTCGGAGCTGATAATTGCATCAAGCTTTATGCCAGTCGCCGCGTATTCTTCAAGTGTCTGTGAACGCTCAATTGCAATCAGCGCGCCAATCTTTCGCTTTGACATATAGTCAAACGATTTTTCATAGGCAGAAATCTGAGCATTGGTTTCTCCTTCTTCTTTGTTGCGCATGTTGCCGATCAAATTGGTCGTGTGTCCCAAACGCTCCAATGCTTGTCTGATTTCTGGCTGAAAGATAATAATCAGGGCCACAACACCATAAATAATTACCTGATTGAGCAGCCATTTTAGAGTGGGTAATCCAATCAAACCTGCTAACAAGTCCAGCACGATGAACAGCAAAACGCCGCGAACCAGGATCATGAGTCGCGTTCCCTGCACAAAACGAGCCAGACGATAAATAATCACTGCCACAATTGCAATATCAAGAACAGATACAAACAAATGCCAAGGATTACTATTCTGGGCAATTAACTGCTGCCAAAAAGCAGGATTAAACATATCCGTAAGATTATTCATATAACACTTTCCATACCTCAGTTTTCAGCCGATTCATCATTGGACTCACTGTCTGACTCTTCCTTTTGATTTTCAATTTTTTCAGCCTCCCGAGCGAATTTCTTTGCAATGACTTCCATTGCCAAGTCTCCCTCATCAAGCTGATAGTTCTCATCTGGCACCTCGTCAAGATTGGCATAACATTCGATGCCAGCTTTAATATTGTCAAATTCGACTGGTGCCTGCCCGCCATATTCTCCATCGAGATTGATGAGCCAACGCTCCGAATTAAGCGGTTCTAACTTAATGTTCTTTGCTTTGATATATTCAATGTTCACATCTGTCATATGCCGCCCAGAGCCATTTGCCACAATTGCAAGCAATGCCAGCAGCTCGATCAAATTGTCGGTTTTAACCAGAATCAAGGTAAACAAGCCATCGTTGAGCTTGGCATCTGGTGCGATATTTTCGAATCCGCCAACCGAGTTGGTCAACGCGCAAAAGAACATAGAAATGTCTTCTTCAATTGTTTTCCCATCATACGTGATGCGGACCGGCGATTTTTTTACTCTGGGTAGAAGCTCAGCCCCCTTGGTCAAATATGCCAAATAGCCAAAAACTGTTTTCATCTGGGAAGGCACTGCATAGGTCAACTCTGTCAATGCGCCTGCAGCGGCAATGTTGATAAAGTAGCTGCCTGCTTCGTTATTCACTCGGCCGACATCAATCCCTAAGACCTGCTTTTTACCAACAATCTCAACCGCTTTGACAGGATTGCCGCGCGGTATCTTCAGTGCCCGCGCAAAATCATTCGTCGTACCAACTGGAATAACTGCCATTTGCGGACGCTGACTGCGGTGAACAGACATGATTCCATTGACAACCTCATTGAGGGTGCCGTCCCCGCCTGCAGCTACAAGTAAGTCGTAATCTAAGGCAGAGCAGCGTGCCGCTTCTATTTGAGCCGAATGAGGCTCAGGACTGGTCGCAAAAGTCGAGGTCTCGTAGCCATAGCCTTCCAGCTTATCTAGAATATCCGCAATGTGCTTTTTGATAATTTCTTGACCACTTGTAGGATTATAAATCAGCCGTGCTTTCATAGATTTTGCTTCTTTCTAGTTATTATTTTTTTACAGTTTTGCCAAATCATTTTCAGACCAGACTTCTATGCCTAATTCTTCAGCTTTCGCCAATTTTGAGCCTGCCGCTTCACCCGCTACCACTAAATCTGTTTTCTTTGAAACAGAACCTGTAACGACGGCACCTAAACTTTCCAGCTTTTCTTTCGCTTCATTTCTGGTCAAAGTTGACAGTTTTCCTGTTAAAACAACTGTTTTTCCTGATAAAATCCCGTCCTTTTTAGGAAGCGCGCCGAGATAGTCAAAATTTAGCCCCGCAAGTTTCAATTCTTCCAACAACTTCTGACTTCCTTCAAGCTGGAAATAAGAATGAACAGCATGCGCCACGGTCATACCAAGTGCTGGGATTTCGGCAATTTCTTCTGGCTTAGCCAGGACAATCTTCTCAAGATTTCCGAAATGCTGTGCAAGAATCTTTGCCGCCTTACTTCCGACATGACGTATGCCCAAACCAAAAATTAATCTCTCAACCGAATTGGCGCGGCTATTATCGATGGCAGACAAGAGCTTCAAAGCTGATTTTTCGCCTAAGTTATCCAATTTAAGCAAATCAGGCTCGGTCAGGCGGTAAATGTCAGCTACGTCATGAATCAGGCCATTGTCATACAATGCCGTGACCACTTTTTCGCCAAGTCCGACAATATTCATGGCGCCGCGAGACGCAAAATGAATCAATTTTTCGCGAATCTGTGCCGGACAAAGCGGATTGACACAGCGCAAGGCCACTTCATCTTCATAGTGAACCAGCTCAGAAGCGCATTCAGGACAATGTGTGGGGATTTCTAAGGGCTGCGAATCAGCTGGACGTTTGTTCAGCAGCACACGCTGCACAGCAGGAATAATGTCGCCAGCCTTATAAATCATGACCGTATCACCCAGACGAACGTCTTTTTCAGTGATATAATCCACATTGTGCAGTGTCGCTCGGGATACCGTCGTTTGCGCCAATGTCACTGGCGTCATATTGGCTGTTGGTGTGACAACTCCCGTTCTCCCAACTGTCCAGTCAACACTCAATATTTTTGTTTCGGCCAATTCTGGGGGAAATTTGTAGGCAATCGCCCAACGCGGGAACTTCACAGTGAAGCCGAGCTCATCTTGTTGAGCCAGATTATTTACCTTAATGACGACACCGTCAATGTCATAGGCCAAATTGTCACGTTTTTGTGTACATTTTTCAATAAATGCGTAGATTTCATCTAAATTATTGGCCATGATTCGATCAGGATTTACAACAAAGCCCAACTGCGCAAAATACTCTAGAACTTCTTCTTGAGTCTCTCGCGGCGCTTCACCAGCTGCCTGATAAAGGAAAGTGGCCAGACCGCGTTTTTTTACCACACGAGTGTCCAGCTGACGCAGTGTGCCTGCAGCCGCATTTCTGGGATTGGCAAAAGAAGGAAGTCCTTCCAATTCACGCTCAGAATTCAGCTGGTCAAAATTTTTGCGTGGAAGATAGGCCTCTCCTCGTAGGATAAGATCAATCGCATCCGGCAATGTCTGAGGGACATCAGCTATCTGGCGAACCTGTGCCGTAATATCCTCGCCGACAGAACCATCACCGCGTGTTGCTGCAGTTACCAAACGTCCGTCTTCATAATAGAGTGAAAGAGATAGACCGTCTATTTTTAGCTCACAAATATATTCTGGATTCGGAAAAGTTTTACGCACGCGCGCATCGAATTCGGCCACCTCCTCCAGTGAAAATGCGTCTTGCAAAGAGTACAAATTGTATGGATGTGTAAACTTTTTAAAGCCCTCCAGCACCCTACCGCCCACAATTTGAGTCGGCGAATCCGCACGCACCAAGTCTGGATTTTCATTTTCAAGCTTCTCTAAGCGCGCATAAAGTCGGTCATACTCAGCATCTTCAACCGACGGCGCATCCAAGGTATAATACTCATTGCGATAACGATTCAGCGTCTCCACCAGAGACTTTATTTCTTCCTGAGAATTCATAACCATATTTTAACATAAATAAGCTTGCTTTTACAGGAAAATCTGATATAATAAAAAAGTTCGTGGAATCACGAATTCGCCCTTTTTTTGGCACGGCGCTATAGTGAAGTGGTAACACATGGCTCTGCAAAAGCCTAATCACCGGTTCAAATCCGGTTAGCGCCTAATAAAGCAGTTACAGAGAATTACGTGAATTAACGTAAGAGTACTCTGTGACTGCTTTTTCAGTCTTTTTTTGAAAAATATTTTTCGTAGTTTTACGTACTTTCACGAAAAATCCGCCCCTTTTTCGCCCCTTTTCATCATTGCGTTTAGGGAAATAATCTTTTTTGTCCATCGTTCTGGATTATTTCAAATTAGTGCTAAATAATGCTTAAAAAAAGTTTACTCTCCAAACTAAAAGTCACTTCACACAAACACCAACCACTGTAGAAAAAACAAATGGAAAGGCTCCCCCCCTTTCTAATTCCAAGTAAAAAAATCTCTCAACTTAAAAAAGGAATGTGTCTAGATTTTAATTGAAGGAAAGGAAAGTTTGTGGGCCTATTATTATATGCACTTTCTGCCAAATCAGCATAAATATTATTGAAATTATCTAAATCAGCCCTCATAATTATTCCACCCCCCATCTCTTAGTATACTTATATCATCAATATAGTAGCTTCCATCAGGCATTGAATTTTCATTTTTCAATTCAAACGTTATCGAAACGTGTGACTGCTCAATATTGTTAAATTTTCCTTCCAAATTCAAAATAGTGCCTCCCCCCTGAGGTGTACCATTTCCTATCGTTCCAACCTCTACACTTTTCCAATCAAATTGAACACTTGTGATATGTGGATTTTCACTCTTGATAGCATCCGTCCACTCTTTTTCGTGGGCTTTCAAATATGTGATTTGTCCGTCTGTGTTTGTGTGTTCTGTTGTCATGTTACATCCTCCTAAGCTGAATAATATCAGTAATCCTGTAAAAATAAGTAGTATTTTCTTTTTCATAACTATTCCCTCTTTACCAATCTTGAGCATGTAGGCACTTTGTGAATACCCTGAAAGCTGTGCTACGGTAACACCGTCTATTTTAGCGACTTCTTTCACAAAGGCTTTCGCCTCATTAAATTGCCCTGAAGTTCCAGTTATCAGTCTTTGATCGGCACTAAGACCATCTGGTCCAAATGGAACTTCTGTTGAATCAGTTCCTGCGGCGACCACGATGGTTTGGGAAAGATCTGGCTGTCCGTTGATAATCGGCGCAACTGCCATTCCTTGAAAACCACTGCCTGCACCAGTAATTGGCCTGCTAATTCCTGTTTTGGGATCAACATAAGTTCCTGTAGATTGTTGGTTGTTTTGGGTGGCAATAACTTGATATTTTTTCCCGCCTATTTCAAAAGGTTTACCTTCATTAATATTTTGAAAATCTTTCCCATCTTTCTTGTAATCAGGGTTGACTCCATAAGCTAATTCGTTTAGATCCTTTAATTGCTTATCTGTAACCATTTAAATTTTTTCCTTTCCTCCGACTGAATATCTAACTATTATTGGATTGTCAGTCTCTCCTCTATGTTTTTCTGCAAACTGTGTGCTGACTCCTATCCCATATTCTTGTGTCTCATAATCCTCAGGTGTGTAACCTTCTGACATAAAATAATAATCATCCTTGTTTTTATGTCCTCTTGTCCAATCAGCCGTGATATAAAATGTTGAAAACCAAGAGCCAGTATTTTTATCTTCACTGGTTCCATCAAATACAATCTCTTCAATTCCAGAAAACTGCTTTTTCACATTTTTCGCGACAACTCGCTCATAGTCCCTGATTTGTTCTTTCTCAGATTTGCTCATTGCTTTAGGCTCTGGCTTGATAAAAATATGGGTAATACCTGCGTCTATCCCTATCAAGGATATAATCGCTGCCAAGATACAAATTGCGGCTAAAATCTTACGATTTATGGGCTTCCTTTTCGTTGAATTCTTATCATTGATAGATTTTTTCTCTGTCTGATTAATCAGTTCAAGAATTGTCTTCTCATCAATCTTGCGTCTTTTTAAATAAGACAATAGACAAAGAACAAATACTACGAGATTAACCGATGTACAGAACATATCAACGATAAGCACTGATAATACCAGATTTACACTCCCTGTCACAAGCAAGGCTTTTCCCCAGCCTAAGCCCGAGATGCCTTTTATCTTCCTGAAAGCCTGCCAATAGATAATCACAGAGATGATCTCAAGCAGCAGTGACCAAAGAATGTATTTTGAGGCTGGAAAATAATAAGAAATTGCAATGTAACTTATGACATCATTGCTAAAGGTGATATTAAGTAACAGGATTATCCCAAAGATGCTTAGGGATAAGAGAGCGCTGTAAATGATACTTAGCGCAAGTACTATTCTTTTCGTTTGGATAATTTGTTTTTCAGTAGATTTATTTTTCATCACTCACCTCCATCGGCAGCCGCAGCTTATCGTACTTTCGCCCGATAAAAGTATATATCTCATTCAGCTGAAGAAAGTCTTCTCAAGTAGAAACTTTCAGCACTGGCACAATTTTTTGGTCTGCTAAATCCTGTTTTGGGATCAACATAAGTTCCTGTAGATTGTTTGTAATTTGGATTCACACCGTATGAATTCTGGATTAATTTTTTTAATGGTAGAAAAATTTTTTCCTCGTTCATTGTTGGTTACTCCTTCTTCGTATAAATTACTTGTTGATTTCTTCTAGCATAACTATAGACTCAGTCAATTACCACTTGAATTTAATTCCTTTTTTCTTTCTTACTCGTGACTCTGCATCTGTGTCGTGGAATGTTGAATCTGTACTTTCGGTATTTTTTTCTGGCACTTCTTTTTCAGGCAGGGAGGCTTCTTCATTGGATTGTTCGTCAATTGAATAATTATCAAACTGAGTAGGAGACGAATCAACTTTCTGATTTACTTCCTCATTATGAAGTGATGATAATACTTTTTGGCTATCCTTGCTCTCGACATTTTGAAGTGGTAAATCAATTGTCTCTGCTTTTTCAGCCTCAACATCTTTGTAAAGAGGTGGGAGCGGAGAAACAAGATTCGGAAGACCTTTATCATCCAATATCGGTTCTCCATCTGAATCTTTGATGGTATCAAAACCTACAAAGTGGTCTTTTTTCCATTTTTTATTACTCAGCTGTCCTTCAGGTATTGCGGAGATAATTTCTTTTTTAAGTAGACTTTTCCATAGATTTGTTCTTTGCATATTCCTTATATTTAGCGGGACTGCAATCGAGAGAATCATCACAGCTATAATCTGGAAATAAAGCAACCACTCTTCAGTAGTCTGCGGCTGCAAAGCTTCCCCCCCTGTTTCATAAGTGATTATGAACATTGCAACACCAAAAGATGTAAGAAGCGACCAGGCAACACCTAGCCTCATAAGTGCACTCCCAGCAGCGTCGTGAATGATCTGTGTCACTTGAAAAAGATTCCACCTTTCGGATTTGTAATTTGATTCAATCAACTTTAATGCCTTATTATGGTTCACATGCAGTAATGTTCCTGCATATGAGCCTAAAATTATAATCACTGTTACTCCAGCAACAAAAAGTCTCCAGTCGTTTTGCTCCGTTACAAACCCTAAAGTTACAGACCCTATAGCTAAAAAACCCAACCCAAATATTGTTGAAAAAACATTCAGCAAGGTCAAAATTACTGGCCAGCCTAAAAGATAGATTCCCCTCTCCATCATTGTACCAGAGCCGCCTTCAGCATAAAGAGGTAGTCGTATCAAAACGACGAGAGAGATCAGGCTGATTGCCAAAAAAATTATTCCTAATACTGTCATTCGTTCGCTCCCATCCAATATGTGATTTTTGTTCGAGTTTCATACTCCGAATA
>JAITVN010000107.1 GCA_031285775.1 Streptococcaceae bacterium
GACCGATGTTCATACGCGACGGCACACCCATTGGTGTCAGCATGATGTCAATCGGCGTTCCGTCAGGCATAAAGGGCATGTCTTCCTGTGGCACAATGATGGACACGACACCCTTGTTACCATGGCGTCCAGCCATTTTATCTCCGACTTGAATCTTACGCTTTTGGGCAATATAGATGCGGACAACCTGCGACACACCAGTCGGCAGCTCATCCCCATTGGCACGGGTAAAGATTTTTACATCTGAAACGATGCCGTCGCCGCCGTGAGGCACACGCAATGAGGTGTCACGCACTTCACGAGATTTCTCACCAAAAATGGCACGCAGGAGGAGTTCATCTGGCGTTGGATCGGATTCACCCTTCGGTGTGACTTTACCAACCAGCAAGTCGCCTTCCCTGACCTCAGCACCGATGCGGATAATGCCGTCTGCATCCAAATGACGCAGTGCATCTTCACCGACGTTTGGAATTTCACGCGTAATTTCTTCAGGTCCGAGCTTGGTATCGCGGGTCTCTGCTTCATACTCTTCAATGGCAATCGAAGTGTAGACATCTTCCTTCACAAGACGGTCACTCATGATAACGGCATCCTCGAAGTTGTAGCCTTCCCAAGTCATAAAGGCAACCAGCGGATTCTGACCCAAGGCCATTTCGCCATTTTCCATGGCTGGTCCGTTGACAATAATGTCGCCAGCATCTACTTTTTCATCCAATTTGACCAGCGGACGCTGATTGTAGGAGGTTCCCGAGTTTGAACGACGGTACTTTTGAATTCTGTAGATATCAAGTTCTCCAGATTCACGGCGAATACGCACTTCATCGCCGTCAACAAATTCGACCACGCCTCCGAATTTGGCAATGATTGCTGCACCAGAATCATGGGCAATCTGATATTCCATTCCCGTTCCGATAAATGGCGCATGCGGATCAATCAGCGGTACTGCTTGACGCTGCATGTTCGCACCCATAAGGGCACGGTTGGAGTCATCGTTTTCCAGGAATGGGATACAAGCTGTTGCCACAGCCACAACCTGCTTAGGTGAAACATCCATAAAGTCGGCTTCATCCGCTTCTGCTTCAATATTATTACCAGCATGACGCGCCATGACGGATTCATTGGCAAATTTCGAATCATCTGTCAAAGGTGAGTTGGCCTGAGCGACCACGTAATTATCTTCTTCATCCGCCGTCAGATATTCAATCTTATCAGTAACCACGCCTGTTTTCTTATCTACTTTACGATAAGGCGACATGATAAAGCCGAATTTGTTGATCTTACCATATGAAGCCAAGTTATTGATCAGACCGATATTTGGTCCTTCAGGCGTTTCAATTGGACACATACGGCCATAATGCGTATAATGCACATCACGCACTTCAACGGAAGCACGATCGCGCGTCAAACCGCCAGGCCCAAGGGCTGAGAAACGACGCTTGTGAGAAAGCTCGGACAAAGGATTGTGCTGATCCATGAACTGGGACAGCTGTGAAGAGCCAAAGAATTCTTTCAGTGATGCAGTGACAGGACGCACATTGATCAATCCAGCCGGCGTCATATTTTCATTTTCTGAGGACGACATGCGCTCACGGATGACACGCTCCATACGTGACAAACCGACACGCACCTGATTCTGCAGCAACTCTCCGACGCTGCGAATGCGGCGATTACCTAAATGATCAATATCATCAACTTTTCCAATGCCCTCAAAAAGACCCAGCCAGTAATTGATATTTGCAATGACATCTGACGGCGTCAACACACGAACAGTATCAGCGGGTGCCGCATTTGAAATCACATTGACCACACGGGAACTGTCTTTCGGCGAATAAACCTTGACAAGCTGCAGCTCAACCGGCTCAGTCAAAACAGCCTCTTCGCTCGGATAATAGGTTACAGTGACAGCCCCATTGTCAAAAGCAGGTTTCAGCGCATCCAGCACTTCATGCGTCATCACTGTGCCGTCTTCAGCAATAATCTCCCCTGTTTCAGGGTCAGCAATTGATTGAGCCAAGGTTAAACCGAGCAAACGATTTGCCAGTGCCTGTTTTTTATTGGTCTTATAACGGCCGACTGGCGCAAAATCATAGCGATGCGGATCAAAGAAACGCGCAATCAGGAGGCTGCGTGAAGAATCAACTGTTTTAGGCTCTCCTGGACGCAAACGATCGTAAATATCTTTCAATGCTTCTTCTACACGCGTATCAGAAGGATTTTTATGAATGTCTTTTTCGAGTGTATTTTCAAGCAGAACAGACTCACCGAGAATTTCACGAATCTGCTCGTCTGAGCCGAAGCCCAAGGCACGCATCATGACAGTAAAATGTATCTTACGGCTGCGGTCAAGCTTGGCATAACCGATATTTTTAGCATCAGTATCCAGCTCAAACCAGGCCCCGCGGTTAGGAATCGTGGTGTGGCCATATGAATCGATGCCGTTCTTGTCTGTCTTGAGATGGAAGTATGAGCCGGGTGAACGCACGAGCTGGCTGACAATCAGACGCTCAGCTCCATTAATGATAAAAGTGCCCATTGGCGTCATTTTAGGGAATTCACCAAAAAAGACTTCCTGCTCCTTGAGTTCGCCGCTTTCTTTGTTAATTAAACGAAAACGCACATGAACTGGTACAGAATAGTTCGCATCATGAGCGCGAGCCTCTTCTACTGTGTACTTTGGCTCCTTCATCTCATAACCGACAAATTCAAGTTCCATCGTTCCTGCAAAGTTATCAATTGGAAAAACTTCTTTGAAAGCGTCTGCTAATCCCTCATTGACAAAGTCATTGTAGGATTCTGTTTGGATTTCTATGAGGTTCGGCAAATCTAGCACTTCTTTAATCCGCGAGAAACTGCGGCGGGTACTGTGCTTGCCATAGGCAACGTCATGTCCTGACATTTAGTATGTTCTCCTCTTCTAGTAGTGGTGGGCGTTTTGCTCAAGCGATCTGCCCACTAGTTTTCAAAAAATTTGAGGTTTTGAGCTTAAATTAGAATTTTCAGAAAGTCAACATTTTGATGACAAAACGATTTTTTTCACATCTTAGGCGTCAAAAAAAGCAAGGCGGATGTTTTCTCTACCTTGCTTCAAAAGCAGTGGGGACAAGATTTCCCAAGCTTTTTCGACAAATTAACGTGAATTAATTATAACACTTTTCAGCAAATTTTCAAGGGGCTTTGCGTTAATTTCTCGACAGGGGCTTTGCGTTAATTTCTCGATTTTTCCTGTGATTATTCTGCATCCCCTGAAGACATTGAAGAAAACAGTGCCATTGTGACATCTCTAATTGTTTGCGACTGGTTATCTGAAGGCACACTGATCGTTGCGTTTGAGCTGCTGGATTTTGCAGTCAGAGTCATTTTAAAATCTGCTGTGTCATTATCTGCGCCTGTCAGTTTTCCGCCAAAGTTGACCAATACTTCATGGGCTTTACTGTCAAGGGTGACTTTTGCCGAGAGATTTTTTAGATCTTCAGATGAAATTGACTTCAGCATTTGATCAATTTGTGCCTGAGTGATTCCAGCTTTATCAGCAGCAATTTTAGAAATGAATGCCTTGAAAAAGCTGCGCTCCATTGGAACATCAAAACTTATTTTACTGCCGTTCTTGCTAAACTTCGAATCTGGCACGTCTTTCAAGGCTTCTGTCAGCTCTTTCACACTGGTTTTATTTCCAGATGTTTTAAACATGCTGCTGATTGTATCTTCCCAGCTCTCGTCACTCGATTTCATTCCCGCATCAATTGTTTGAGCATCAACCAGCAAGTAAGGCTTGTCTAAAGCGCTGATCATTGCATCGTAAACTTTTACTGTGGAAGCATCTGATTTTGAAATTAAAGACTTGTTGTCATTGTAAAGGGTTTTAATGTCCTTGCTGTCAATATACATACCTTTTGAGGACATTAGAAAGTTAAAATTATACTTTTGGTCAAGTGCACTCATTGTACCAGTCAGACTTGCTGTTTTATTATTTTCATCTGTGCTTACTTTAAAGTCGGCTTTCGCCCCTTCAAGTTTGTTGACATCTTCAGCATTTTTACCTGTTGCTTTAAACTTGGTCAAATCCAGCGACAATTCTTGAACATTATCATTGGTTTGGCTCATTGACACATAATCTGAGATAAAGGCTTTCTTTGCTGAATCTTTGCTGCCGCAAGCAGATAAAGTAAGTGCCGCTACTGCAGCGAGTGCGATCAAACTAGTTTTTAGTAGTTTTTTCATACTAACTTCTCCGTTTTTTTAAATGATCATTTGTCTATTAAGCTATTTTCAATGATTCAGACAGTAATTGCCTAAATTTTTCTGAAGCTTATAAGGCAACATGACCTAAATCGTCCACTGAGACATTTTCTAACCTTAGAAGACGGATTTGCTCAACGCGAGCAGCACCAGTCAGTCCTAACGTTCTGTCCGATTTGATGATCCGCCACCAAGGTAACTCATATTTTTCCGACAAGCTGTGCAGTATTCTTGCCACTTGGCGTGAACCATTTGTCAGCCCTGCCAAATTGCCGATCTCCTTGTATGAGGCAACTTGCCCATATGGAACTGCACGAATCTGACCGATGATTCTCTGCGTCTCGAGTTTTAGCTGGGAAAAATCATCCGCAGCTTCAAACGCCCGCTCAATCTTTGCAAAATCATCCATTGAGTAAGAAATCCAGCACATTCATGCCAGTTGTGGTTGATGAGCGATAAAGCTCAGTGTAGCCGCAATTTGTGCAGGAAATCGTGATCATTTTCTTGTTTTGAATGTTCATGAACTTGGCAAAATTACCGCCTGTGGCTTGAAATTGATCCTGATCATAGTTGTGGTTGCCGCATTTTGGACAAGTATATTGTTTTTGTTCCATTATTAACCTCTTCAAATTATGTTATGGCATATTATTACCAAATGTTGACGCGTTTTTCTTCTGGTCTGAACATTTTATCGCCTTCTTTGACATTAAAAGCCTTATAAAATTCTTCCAGATTTGTCGGCGGCACATTGGCACGGAGTTTACCTGGTGCATGCACATCCATTGAAAGAAGCATCTGCTGGTACTCAATACTTGCTTTCATGCGCCAAATCTTGCCCCATTGTTCAAAGAATTCTTGTGCATTATAATCAGCTTCTTTTTGCGCAGCACTCAGAGCACAGGCTATTCCGCCATTATCAGCGATGTTTTCAGACACAATGAGTTTGCCGTTTGCTTTTCCAGCTTCTGTTTCCAGCCCGTCAAATTCTTCAATCATCTCGGCTTGTTTTGTCTCGAAAGCAGCGTAATCTTTGTCTGTCCACCATTTGTGGAGGTTTCCGAACTTGTCAAACTGTGCACCATTGTTGTCAAAAGCATGCGAGATTTCGTGCGCAATGACAGCACCAATCCCGCCGAAATTCTCAGTCGCGCTCTGCTTCTCTAACGAATAAAATGGCGCTTGCAGAATGGCTGCAGGAAATACGATCGTATTTGCATCTGGCGAATAATAAGCATTGACCATATGCGCCGGCATATGCCACTCAGTCTTATCCACCAGCTCAGGAAACTTTTCAAAATGGCGCTTGGTCAGAATTTCATCAAAGGTGATGGCATCTTCATAGAGGCTTCCCTCTCCAACAATTAATTTGTCATAAACCTCAGGGAGCTTATCTGGGTAGCCGACAAATACTGTCAATCCGTTAAGCTTGTCAATTGCCAAATCAATTGTTTCACGGCTGAGCCATGTGTTTTTATCTAAGCGATCTTGGTAAACCGAAATCATTGCTGCCACCATTCGCTTGACGTCTGCCTTAGCCGACTCTCCAAAGTATTTCCGACCATAGTAAAGGCCAATGACCTGATCAAAGTAGTTTTCAGTGATATCCAGCTGATGTTTGACCTGTGAACGCGGCTCAGCAGTATTCTGTAGGAAACGGCCATAAGCAGTCCCCAGCACGCGCAGCTCTTCTGACAGATAATTTGTGGCTTTACGCGCAGTTTTTACCAGCATCCATGACTTCAGCAAAGGCCAATTTTCTTCATTTACAATCTTGTCAAACTGATCATAGAAACGCTCTTCAAACACGAGGATTTTATCAATTTTATGACCGATCAGACGCTCAATCAGTCCAGCAAAATCAATATTTTTGAGGTGCCCAGTGAATTCAGAAAATTCCACAGGATGATAGAGCTCAGCATATTTTGCCCATTCTTCAGAAGTGTTACTCACAGGAACAAGCAGCGCATCAAATTTGACGGCATCTTCAGCAATCTTCTCGGCATCTGCCACATCGAATTTCGCCAGAATCTCAGCAGAATTTCTCTTCCAGAATTCAAGCAGCTCGGACTTGCGCGGATGATCCTCAGCATAATAACTTGTGTCCGGCAATATCAGACCTGGCCCTGTAAATTCTAAGGCGTGATGCAGCGCATCTTTCATGTCAACGCCGACACTCAGCCCCCAAGGCATCGCTGCCTGAGAGTGGAAAATTAAGTTCGAAGCCTGCTTATTTAGATCTGCCAAATTGGACAGAGACGACACTTTGCGCAGTTCAACTTTAAGTGCTGAAAAATCATCAGCATTCCGGCTTGTCCAGTCTCCAGCTTTTTTATAAAACCTGACCGCCTGCTTGAGCAACGTATCCGACGGTTCAAGCTTGACAAATTCGGCCATGTCCGCTGCTAATTTGGCTTCGTTCTCAATCACTAATTCATCAAAAGCTGCTATCCGCGGACGATCCGCAGGAATTTCAGTGGCAGCCAGCCAATCTGCATTTACAGCTTCAAATAAATCATCTTGAATTCTTGTCATATTTTCTCCTTAAAATTGAGTTCTCGTGTATCAACCTAAAACTTTGTGAAACACAGTCCAGACTTATCATTTTTATTTCTCATTATAACATACCTTCCTCTTTTGCTTGTCTTACACGGCACCACTTTTCGCAGAAACTAAAAAAGACCAATCAGATTAATCTGGATTGATCTTTATGAAATAAAAATTTCTGTTTCAGTGAACTTATTTCTTCAAATAGTGCTTACCAAGCGAGTTATACTCATCCGTATTCTTTGCCTTGTAGCGGCGCATCATGAAATAAGCGATGATGCCGAACAGCAAAGGTCCGCCAACCATTGAAACGAAACTGGTAATGGTGTTGCCGAGCTGGAGTTTCTGGTCTGCAGGCGACATCATGGTGTAATCTACGATAGGCTGGATGATTGTGAAGAAGTTGGCACCAATGACTACAATTAAGACCACTACTGTTAAGAAAGCAACCACGAGATGAGATTTGAAGTACTCAATGGGTTTTTCGATCAAAGTATTCTTTTTGAAGTACCAGTAAGCAATGACAATCAGGATATAAGGCAATGTCATTGAAACATTTGCCATATAGGTCAAAATCTGATAGAACTGTGTCGCTCCGCCCTGTTGGGTAATGTACTTCAAGACAATGATGATCGTGACAATGATAAGCTGAATAAACATGGCAAACTTAGGCAGTCCATCTTTGGAAATTTTTGAAAGTCTCTCTGGCCAAAGTTTTTTAGGTGTACCTGTAATGAGCTGTTTTACTGGGCTGTAAGTTAAGGTAAAGAAAGCACCCATATATGCAAGAAGCATGGATAAGCCGATATAGCGCGCAAAGATACCACCGATAATTGATGCCGCAGACCCAGTAATACCAAGTGCTTCGGCAACTCGCTGGCCGAGCGTTTCTATCAGCTGGTAAGGAACGGTACCCAGGTTCATTGTCCCGTTTGCAATTTGAGGCAGCCAGTCTTTGTCATAGCTGATAAAGAAGCCGACGCAGAGAATAGCCACAGAGTAGCCGACCGCAATGATGACCGCGGAAATAATGAGGCCGCGAGGAAAGTTACGTTTAGGATTCTCGGTCTGATCAACCAAGCCACCAACCGCTTCAACGCCGCCATATGCAAAGATCGCAAAGACGAGGAAGGAGATGTAGGAAACAAAGCCGCCGTGAAAGACTGACTTAGGCGCAGCTGAAGTCAGGAAAGCATTCAAAGTAATTGGGGTTTCAGGCTTGCCATGTGCAATTAGAACGATGATCGCACCGATGATCAAGATGGCATTAAGTGCCAGCACTGCTGTACCTGCCACTGAGGTGAATTTTTTGATGGTGTCCACGCCGCGTGAAACTGCCAGTGTGATAAGAGCCATCCAGATAACCGCCACAATGGAAATCCAGAGAATGTCCGGCATGTTGTTGGAGTTACCGAAAATCAAGTTCACGATTGGAAGCAGGATTTTCGATGAAACAGTCACCATCCAGATAATATAGCTGGCATACCACATGAAAGTTCCAATAAATGCAAAAGTCGGGTTAACAGCTTCTTCCATCCAGGAATAGATGCCGCCTTTGGCGTCTTTGAAGGCTGAACCCATTTCAGTGACCATGAAGGCAAAAGGAATGAAGAAGAGCAGGGCACCGATGATATACCAAGGAATCGCACCGTAACCCATTTGATAGAAGGCCACTGGAATATTACCGAAGCCATAGACTGATGTAAAGATCATCAGTGAGAGGGCAACCATTGATAGTTTGCCTTTATTTGATTTTGACATATTTTTCTCCTAAGTAATTGTTCGTTTCTCAAACAAATTTCAATTTTAAAATAAAGAATAATCGAATGAATTGAAAATTTGTTGAAATTGTTAGATTTTTATCAGAGTTAACTAAAGTAAGTCGCTCATCTCTACTTAAGCGACCTACTTTTTTAAATCTAAATCTTATTTATTTGATTCGTAACTTTTCTCAGGCTTCATTGTTCAAGCGAATGATTTCAAGCAGAGTATCCACTGCTTTTTCCATCACTTGAAGAGAAACGAATTCATAGCGGCCGTGCATGTTCTCGCCGCCGGCAAAGAGATTTGGCGTTG
Source organism: Streptococcaceae bacterium (assembly GCA_031285775.1). GTDB lineage: Bacteria > Bacillota > Bacilli > Lactobacillales > Streptococcaceae > Lactovum. Next base: position 8,857 of record JAITVN010000107.1, read on the forward strand.
GCAAGCCCATGAATGAAATTTTTGAACCATCTGTACCGCCACGGACTGGTTCAATAATCGGCTTAATGCCGAGATTTTCCATGGCTTTCTTAGCAAGCTCAACAATCCAGAAGTCCTTCTTAATGACTTCGGCCATGTTGTAATACTGGTCTTTCATGTCGATTTTAACGCGCTCTAGGCCGTATTCTTCATTTTGCATCTTAGCAATGTTCGTTACCATTTCTTTACGCATTTCAAATTTGGCTTTGTCATGGTCACGAATGATATAGCTTGAAGTGGCTTCCTCTGGTGTGCCGTCAAGTTTTAGCAAATGGAAGAAACCTTCACGCTTCTCTGTCTTTTCAGGACGATCAAATTCTGGAAGCGCATTGTGGAAATCAATGGCCAGCTGCAATGCGTTAACCATCTGGTTTTTAGCTGTTCCCGGGTGAACATTTTTACCTTGGAAATGAACGGTCGCTGCCGCCGCGCTGAATGTCTCATATTCCAGCTCACCAAGCGGCCCGCCATCTACAGTGTAGGCAAAGTCAACATTGAAATCCGGCACATCAAACTTGTCAGCGCCAATACCGATTTCCTCGTCAGGGCCAAAGCCGATACGAATCTCGCCATGCTTGATTTCTGGGTGGTTATAAAGATACTCTGCCATGGTCATAATTTCAGTCACACCAGATTTGTCGTCAGCTCCAAGTAAAGTTGTACCATCTGTGTGAATGAGTGTCTGACCTGCATAATTCTTCAAATTAGGAAATTCGGCTGGATCCAGCGTGAAATCAGTATTGCCAAGCTTAATCACTGATTTGCCGTCATAATTTTCCACGATCTGCGGATTGATGCCGTCCGCATTAAAATCAGCCGTGTCAACATGTCCAAGAAAGCCGATTTTTTTGACAGGCTTGTCCATGTTTGACGGAATCGTACCAATGATGTAGCCGTTAGCATCAAGATAGTGAACATCTGTCACGCCGTACTTTTTCATCTCTTCACCGCGTGCCAGCGCAAACTCTTTTTGTGATGGAGTTGTAGGTGTAGTGGTGCTGTTTTCATCAGAACGTGTGTTCACACGAACATAGCCTAAAAATCGATCTAACAATGAATCATATTTCATATTTTTCTCCTTTTATTCTATAAAAAATTGTTTCAACATCCTGAATAGTATTTCTCGGGTGTTTTAATCCGCTTTCAACCCAGAGAAGGTTAAAATTTTTTCGATACAAATGTATCTACATACATGCTAGGCCAATGACAAGCCTTTCTAATAATAGGCTTAAATTGAACTTAAACTAATATTAGTTTATCACTTTTCTGTGCTCGCTGTCAATTTTTTTAACTCACTAAATGAGTCATAACCACCCGTCAAACGGGTGGCTTGTACCACGGGTGTAACCCGTGCATACTCACTGCGCCTTAAGACGCTAGCCTTCACAAAAAGCGTTCAGGCTCATTGTGTTTGACGCTT
>JAITVN010000113.1 GCA_031285775.1 Streptococcaceae bacterium
ATTGAGCCTGAACATCTCAATTATACTTGCTTTTGGTCAAACCGACTAACGCCACCCGCATAGCGGGTGGTTTTCTGTTTCGCACGCTCCGCGCACTCAACTGGCTCACGAGCCGTAAAATAAAAAACCAGCCAAAAACAATTGGCTGGACATTTTTTTATTCAAATCAACTCACGTAGCCATAAATCGACAGCCATATAAAAAACGCAGCTGCGAAAACAAAAAGATGCCAGACAACGTGTGCAAAAGGAAATTTAAAACGATAGATGACAGCACCAAGCGTATAAGTCACTCCCCCAGCCAACAATAGCCAAAATGCAACATGAGGAAGCTTCTGATAAAGCGGATAAATCGCCAAAAGCACCATCCAGCCCATGGCGACATAGAGAACAGTAGAAAAGCGGGGCACAGACTTGGCACGCGGCAGGAAAACGGCAGAAATCACAATTCCAATCAAGGCGCAAAGCCAAACGACAGCCAGTACAATCCAGCCAAGCCAATCATTTAAAGTTACCAGGCAGTAAGGCACATAGCTGCCTGCAATCAGCAGATAAATCCCAGAATGATCAAGGACCTGAAAGACCTTGCGCGCACGTGTGAAATGAAGACTGTGCGCCAAAGTAGAGAACAGAAAAAGCGCCACTAGCATGACACCGTACACAGTGAAACTCACCAGCTGCAGTTGTGAGCCAGAATTTATTCCCTTCAAAATCAGCAGAACTAGCCCAAAAATAGCCAAGCCAGCAGCAATGCCATGCGTGACTGCATTGAAGACCTCGTTTAGAATCAAATACGTTTTTTTATGCTTTTCATTCATCGAATCCCTATCTCCTTCCTACTCAATTCTGGGCAGAACTGCTCAAGAAAGCATCTCAGTTTTCATGAAGCAGACTGGCTATTTTGGCTTTGAGAATATCCACGCCGACCGTATTTTCAATTCCTCGAGGTATGATAAGATTGGCGTATCGTTTTGTCGGCTCAACAAATTGATGGTGCATCGGCTTAACTGTCGTAAGATACTGCTGTATGATAGAGTCAAGGCTTCTCCCGCGCTCGCGGATATCACGTTCAATCCGTCGAATCAGACGAACATCGTCGTCTGTGTCCACATAGATTTTAATGTCCATCAGGTCGCGCAAATTCACGTCCTCGAGCACCAGCACACCTTCAACAATGATGACGCGGGCAGGCTCTTGCCGATAAGTTCTGCCTGAACGTGTGTATGTAGTATAGTCATAGATGGGGACATCAATGGCTTGTCCATTTACCAGTTTGGTAAGCTGGTCGACCATGAGATTCATGTCAAAGGCCAGAGGATGGTCATAATTGACATTACGTCGTTCGTCAAGCGAGAGTTCGGCTTGATCTTTGTAGTAGTTGTCCTGCTGAATCATGGCAATGTCTTCATTTGGAAAGCTGTCGAAGATGGCATGTGCAATGCTTGTTTTTCCAGAGGCTGAACCGCCGGTCACGCCGATTAAGATGGTTTTTGTCATGAAAATATTATAGCATATCCCCTGGACAAGAATTTATTATTAAATTTTAATCCTCTCTTAAAGTTTGCAGATTTGTGTTATAATTAAGAGTAAAGGCCCATACAGCGAGCTGATGAAAGCGCTGTAAATCATATTTTAGAAGGAGATGTAAAGAATGTTAAAATTAGGTGTGATAGGAACGAGCTGGATTTGCCGCCAATTTATTGATGCCGCAATTGAAACTGGAAAATATGAGTTGAAGGCTGCTTATTCACGTTCTCTTGAGAAAGGGGAAGCCTTTGTGTCAGATTTCCCAGGTGTTTATGTTTTTGACGATCTCGCAAATTTTGTCAACTTTGAAAAACTTGATGTGATTTACATCGCATCCCCAAATTCGCTGCATTATTCTCAGACCAAAGCAGCAGTTGAGTCTGGGAAAAGTGTCATTGTCGAAAAACCAGCCTTCTCTAACCCGAAAGAATGGGACGAAATCCACCGCCTTGCGCATGAAAACGGAGTTTATGTGCTTGAAGCTGCACGGCACATACATGAATTAGTATTTCAGACGATCAAGGATTTCCTGTCCGACAAGACAATCACTGGTGCGAACTTGATTTATGCGAAGTACTCAACAAAGATGCCAGCCTTATTGGCTGGAGAGCTGCCAAACAAATGGAATCCGAAATTCTCAGGGGGAATTCTGGCTGATCTTGGTGTCTATTTGGTTTATTGGGCGATCGGACAGTTCGGCTTACCTGAAGCCGCCCATTACAAAGCCCAGCTTTTGCCGTCTGGCGTAGACGTATCTGGTTATGGCCTGCTGCGTTACGGAGATTTTGATGTGTCACTCTACAGTGCAGGAAATTCCTTTAGTTACCAGTCAAGTGAAGTTTACACGACTGACGGCACATTGATTATTGACAGTCCTGCCACACCGTCATCCATTCAATTTGTCAAACTTGACGGCAACAGTGAGCAGATAAATATTAAGATCGCAGAAAATCCCTTATTTGCAGAAGCAGATGATTTTGCAGATTTTCTGTCAAATCCGACAACTTCAGAGAATAAAAAAAATTACGCAGACTGGACAGAATTGTCTAAATTCGTGAATCAGATCCTCTTTACGATGAGACAAGATGCAGCCATTGTATTTGATGCTGACATTGACGACTAAAAATTATGAAAAGACGGTTAAGATTGAAAAACGAAAGAATTTTTGGTAAAATTAACCGTCGGGTCCCTTAGTTAAACGGATATAACAGGGCTCTCCTAAGGCTCTATTGCTGGTTCGATTCCGGCAGGGATCATTATTAAAAAATTGGATGATGCAGAACTTCAGAAAATCTGACTTTAAGCCATCCTATTTTTTTCTTTGTCCTCTTTTCGATGTTTAAAGACCCTTTTTTATATTAAATTTGGTAAAATAGTATTATCAATTTAATAAAAAGGAAGAGAAAAAATGGACAATTTTGACAATTTACTTGAAAAGGCCAAGGACTTGATCGGAAATATCCCGGAGGATATGAAAGATAAAGCAGGTAACGTCATTGATGATTTGACGGAAAAACTGCCTGATGACATTGAAGACAAAGCCAAAGGCGCAGTAGACGGAATCAAGGATAAGCTTGGAATGTAAAAGGTAGGTAAATCCTACTTTTTTTTAAGATGATCTGCCTAAATGTCAAAAAATGTCATGGCAGAATAAAACTCGCTCATCAGGTTCGAGGCTCGGAATTCAAACCATTCGGGGCTTTTTTTGATAGAATTATAGCGTTTTCTTAGATTGAAAGTGTCCGCAATCCTGTACTCGGGAAATTCATTTAAAAAAGAATCGACCATTTTCCAGTCGTAGCTGTAACCGAGCGGGCGGGCATGGTAGTTGATCCCATCAATTTGAGTGCTGGGAAAGCGGTGATGAACATGCCCGAAGACAACGTCGGAAACATTCGGATATTTCAAGAAAAGCTGGTGAAATTTTTCAGAACCGAGAAAAGCATTGAATTTAGCAAATTTTTTTAACGCTGCTGGAAAAATAAAATGCCGATCTGGTACAAAGTGCATGATGACAATCACTTGGCCTTTTAGTTCTGACAATACTTGATCAAGTCGCACGAGAATCTGCTCAGTCGTGGCAATATCATCGAATTCACGAATAATTTTTCTGTCAAAGTAAAAATTATTCTTAAAATGAGTGATTTTTGTATTATCTCCTGTATAAAAACTATAATCATACCAGCCATTAAAGGCGAGCAAGGTCTTATTCGACTCCAGCGGCTTGATAAGAAAGTCCCTTTCGTTGATTTCCGCTTCAGACATTCCCAGCATGTCATGATTGCCTAGATTATAAGACAAATCATATTTATTAGACATTTTGTCAAAAAATGGCAGAGTCAAACCATGAAAATCATTGCTCATATCACCTGCAAAGTGTAAGTCGGTCACCTGTTCATTCTGTAATAGCTGATCAAAAATAGCCAAATCCCTTGCATCAAAACTGTTTGCATCAAAGTGAAAATCACTGATAATCGCTAATTTACGTTGCGTCATGTGAAAATTATACAGTAAATCTGCCAATTTTTCTTGGCAGTTGTTTTCTAATGTTCGGTCGGAAACATGATAAAATGAAGGCATGAATTCGCACATTTCTTTAAAAGAGTCCATTCAACAGCTGGCAAAAGATCTAAACATTCAGAAAATCGGTTTTAGCAACGCCGAAAATTTTGAGTATCTGAGAAAGTCCTTGCTTGAGCAAAAAGCTGCAGGCCACACCAGCGGCTTTGAACATCAGAACCTTGATGAGCGTCTGCAGCCCAGGCTCTCTGTTGAAGACGCCAAAACGATTATCTCTATCGGTTTGGCTTATCCCTCAAAGATGCCCAAGTTTGAGCGAAGCGAATATCGCCGAGGGAGTTTTGCACGCGCCAGTTGGGGTGAGGATTATCATGTCATTTTAAACGAAAAATTGAAAAACCTAGCCCAAGGTATCGAGCAGCTGGCAGGAACATTTCATTTTAAAGCCATGGTTGACACAGGGGCGCTGATTGATGTTGCCGTTGCAGCTCGTGCAGGGTTAGGATTCATCGGAAAGAATGGCCTTCTCATCAGTAAAGAATACGGCAGCTGGCTCTATCTGGGTGAACTCGTCACCAATCTTGAGATCGAGCCTGATGTGCCCGTTACTTACAACTGTGGAGACTGTACACGATGTCTAGATTTTTGTCCAACTAAAGCTTTGTTTGGAGACGGCCGCATGAATGCGCAGCGTTGTCTTAGCTTTCAGACCCAAAACAAAGGCATTATGGACGAAGAATACCGTGAGAAAATAAAAACCGTGATTTACGGCTGTGACATTTGCCAAATCGTTTGTCCTTATAATAAGGGCATTGACAACCATTTTCATCAAAAAATGGAGCCGGATCCAGAGCTTGTCAATCCAGAACTTATTCCGCTCTTGAACTTGTCCAACAAGCAATTTACAGATAAGTTCGGCAGGCTTGCCGGCAGCTGGCGAGGAAAGAATCCCATTCAACGTAACGCCATTTATGCTTTAGCCAATGCCAATGATAAAAGCGCCATTCCCAAACTGCGAGAAATTGCTGGAATCGCCCCACGTGACGATATGGTTGATGCTGCAAAATGGGCACTGAGAAAATTAGACAAATCCGATAAAGCCGATAAAGCCTAAGCACGACGACAAGACAACGCCAAGCAACCGACCTATTTTGTGAAATAAAGCCCGAAATTTGCTATAATTATTGTCTATGGAACTATCAGAAATTAGAAGAAACCTTGAAGAGCAGGAGTCCAAAATCAGTGAAATTGCAAAGTCACTTGACATGGACCGCTTAGAAGAGGACATTGCCTTGCTCGAAAATGACATGTCCAGCCCCAGCTTTTGGAATGACAATTTGGCTGCTCAGAAAGTCATTGATAAGTCAAATGCGCTCAAGGCCCAATTTAACGGATACAAAGAAATGGCAAGCCTGGCTGAAGACAATCAGGCCCTTTTGGAGATGCTCAGCGAAGAAGAAGATGAAGATCTGCACAAAGAGCTGGAGGCTGCGACTGAAGAGTTGTCAAAGAAAATCTCTGCTTTTGAGTTAGACATTCTGCTCAATCAGCCCTATGATCACATGAACGCCATTTTGGAAATTCATCCAGGCTCAGGCGGGACGGAAGCACAAGATTGGGGCAGCATGCTGATGCGCATGTATACACGCTGGGGCGAAGCGCATGGTTTCAAAGTCATCATTCTTGACTATCAAGATGGTGACGTCGCAGGCCTCAAGTCGGTCACCATCAAATTTGAGGGTCACAATGCCTATGGTTATTTGAAATCTGAGAAGGGTGTCCATCGTTTGGTGCGCATTTCTCCTTTTGATTCGGCAAATCGGCGTCACACCTCTTTTACTTCAGTTGATGTCATGCCAGAACTTGACGATACGATAGAAATTGAAATCAGCAAGTCTGATTTGAAACGTGATGTCTTTCATGCGGGCGGCGCTGGTGGACAGAACGTCAATAAAGTTACCACAGGTGTCCGATATACACACATTCCGACGGGAATTGTCGTCCAATCAACCATTGATCGGACACAATACGGTAATGATGCAATTGCACTGAACATGCTGCGCAGCAAGCTTTACCAGCTGGAAGTCGAGAAAAAGCAGGCCGAAGCCGATGCCTTGCGTGGCGTGCAGTCAGATATCAGCTGGGGCTCACAGATTCGCTCCTATGTCTTCATGCCTTATCAGTTGGTCAAAGACACGAGAACGGATTACGAAAGCAGTCAGATTGACAAGGTCATGGATGGTGACATTGACGGCTTCATTGATGCCTATTTGCGCTGGTCAAATTTGAGAGAAGAATAGCAGCCAGTATCAGATTCTATTCTCGATTTTTCGCCTTATCTCTTTTATTACGATCCTTTTTTCGAGCAAAAAGTGGACAAAGCGTCTCATCAAAACAGTTAAAAAATGTCAATCACAAGTTCTTTTGCGATAAATTGGAAATCCAGTATTTGTTCGTCCCCTAAAGCTTTGAAGGCGAATAGAATTTGAATAAAAATATATTTTTGTAAGCTGTCTGTAACATAAACGAAACTTGAAAAATAGCTTCATATGCTATAATTTGAAATATACAAAGAAAGTGAAAGTGTGAATAAATGCCAATTGTTGAACTCAACAATGTCACAAAAAAGTACTCAAATGGGACAACCGCATTGCGTGGAATCACCGCCTCTTTGGAGCCGGGTGAGTTCGCATATTTAGTTGGGCCGTCTGGGGCTGGTAAGTCGACTTTTATGAAGATTCTTTATCGAGAACTCAAGCCTGATAAGGGAAATGCGAGAGTGGTCGGTTTTAATCTGCTCAAGATGAAGAAACGTCAGATTCCCTTGCTTCGTCGCTCAGTAGGCGTTGTCTTTCAAGACTACAAGCTTCTTCCTAAGAAAACTGTTTATGAAAATATCGCTTATGCCATGGAAGTTGTCGGTAAAAAGCCTTATGAAATTCGCAAACGTGTCATGGAGGTTTTGGACTTGGTCGGCTTGAAACATAAAGTACGCTCGTTTCCGAATGAATTGTCTGGTGGCGAGCAGCAGCGTATTGCCATTGCACGATCGATTGCTAATTCACCCAAACTGCTGATTGCGGATGAACCGACAGGTAACCTGGATCCGGAAAACTCTTGGGAAATCATGAATTTACTGGCTAAGATCAATCTTCAGGGAACGACTGTGCTGATGGCGACACATAATTCACAAATTGTCAACACTTTGAAGCATCGCGTGATTGCCATCGAAAATGGACATATTGTCCGAGATCAAGAAGAAGGAGAATACGGGTACGATGATTAGAATTTTCTTTCGACACATCTGGGATTCACTGAAGAATCTCAAACGTAACGGCTGGATGACTGTGGCTGCAGTTTCATCGGTTACAATTACCTTGATTTTAGTAGGAATCTTCCTCTCTGTCATTGTGAATACAACCAAGCTGGCCAAGGATCTTGAGAGTAATGTCCGAATTGTGGCCTATACAAATCTGAGTTCAAACGAAATTTCATATGTCGACAACAAATCAACACTAAATCCGAATCATCCGATTTATGATAAAATAAAGGCTTTGCCGCATGTCGCAACTGTTACACCTTCTAGCAAAACTGAACAGTTAAAGAAGTTGACAGCCAGCATCAGTTCATTCAAATTGTTCTCCAATGATGCCAATCCTCTTTATGATGCTTATATCGTTCATACCACAGATCCAAAATACGTCACTTCGGTGACAAAAACCCTTGAAAATATGAAAGCCGACGGCATTGACAAAGTTGATAATGGGGGCATCAATACTAAGCAAATCTTCAGTTTGTCGAATACCATCCAAACTTGGGGGCTGGTCGGTGCAGTTTTATTGGTCTTTGTGGCCATGTTCCTGATTTCTAACACGATTCGAATTACAATTATGTCTCGGTCGCGGGAAATTCAAATCATGCGTCTTGTTGGGGCGAAAAACAGTTATATTCGATGGCCGTTTTTCTTAGAAGGTGCTTGGGTTGGGCTGATAGGCTCTATTGTCCCAATTCTGCTCATTTTCTTCCTTTATCGTTTAGTTTATCAAGGTGTTCAGCCAACTTTGAGCACACAAGAGCTGAGTCTTTATAAGCCAAGCTCCTTTACGATGTTCATTTCGATCGGGATGGCTGCACTTGGTGTCGTTATCGGATCCCTAGGCGCGACCATTTCAATGCGTCGTTACTTAAAAGCCTAAATAAGCTGAAATTAAAAATCTCATTTTTGAGATTTTTTTTGATGGCTTAAATTCAATCCAAAGGGGACAATGTTCTCTTGATGCTGCCTTATCCGTGAGTAGTTACTTCGATGGCGAACAAGGATAATGAGGGCGAGCACAGCAATAATTAGTGTAAAAATAGGGTCATAACTGGCCAAAATAAAGTGGATTTCTGGAAAAATCACAATTCCAAGAAGTGCAGCAATGGCTGCTGAGATACTTGACAAACTGATCATTGAAAAGAGAAACAGAATAATGACAAAGACCACAAAAAGATAAAGCAGAAATACAGGACTGAAGCCGAGAATGACTCCAGCGCTTGTGGCCACTGCTTTTCCTCCTTTAAAACTGTCAAAGATTGAAACCGTGTGGCCAAGAACGGCCAACAGTCCAAATATGAGAGGGGAGATGCCGTGAATATGTAGAAAGGTCGGCAGGAGAGTGGCTAATGTTCCTTTGAGCAGGTCAATGATGAATACGACGATTCCAGCAGGGACGCCAAGCGTACGGAATGTATTCGTCGTTCCAGTGTTTCCAGAGCCGAATTGGTGCAAGTTTTTGTGAAAAAATATCTTACCGATCCAAAGCCCAGAGGGAATGGCCCCCAAAAGATAGGCAGCGGCAAGCGTGATTACTGTAGTCATGTTGAAATTATAACATAATATTTTGTTGAACTTGAAAATAGTTGCAAGAGATGCCGACTGATTTGAGATGTTTCCTTCTAGAGAAGAAAACTTTTTCCAAATTTGTGATACAATAAAAAAATATGAGTGTGAAGATGAATAATACAAATAATTCAGTAATAGATATTGAAACCTATGATGATAGCTCGATCCAGGTTCTAGAGGGGCTTGAAGCTGTGCGCAAACGTCCCGGCATGTACATTGGTTCAACTGACGGGACAGGTCTGCATCATCTGGTCTGGGAAATCGTGGATAACGCAGTGGACGAGGCACTCTCTGGTTTTGGTAATGAGATTGATGTCATCATCAACGAAGACGGTTCATTGACGGTGGTTGACCAAGGACGCGGGATGCCTGTGGGAATGCATGCCACAGGTATTCCAACAGTGGAAGTTATTTTTACGGTTCTTCATGCTGGCGGAAAATTTGGTCAGGGCGGCTATAAAACATCCGGCGGCTTACACGGAGTTGGTTCTTCGGTTGTTAATGCTTTGTCTCGTTGGCTGGAAGTTGAGATTACACGCGATGGCTTTGTTTATCGGCAGCGCTTTGAAGATGGCGGAAAACCTGCCACAACCTTGGAGAAGATCGGAAAGGCAGACAAATCTTTGTCAGGCACTAAAGTGACTTTCATGCCTGATGAACGGATTTTCTCGACCGTTGACTTCAAGTTTGCCACAATTGAAGAGCGTCTGAAGGAATCTGCTTTCTTGCTGAAAGATGTCACCATGACACTGAAAGATGCGCGCACAGGCGAAAGTCAAAGTTTCCATTATGAAAACGGTGTGAAAGATTTTGTGGCTTATCTGAACGAGGATAAAGACACATTGTCGCCAATCATTGACATTGAAGGTGAAGATCAGAATTTTCAGCTCTCTTTGGCAATGCAGTACAACGATGGCTATTCTGAAAATGTTCTAAGTTTTGTCAATAATGTGCGTACAAAAGATGGCGGCTCGCATGAGACTGGTTTTCGCACGGCATTGACCAAAGTCATGAATGAATATGCCCGTAAAACGGGACTTTTGAAGGAGAAAGATAAAAATCTGGAAGGCTCCGATTATCGCGAAGGCCTAACGGCAGTTATTTCTCTGCTGGTTCCAGAGGAACACTTACAGTTTGAAGGGCAGACAAAAGATAAGCTTGGCTCTCCGCTGGCACGTCCTGTTGTTGATACCATTGTCAGTGAAAAGTTGACCTTTTTCATGATGGAAAACGGTGAGCTGGCACAGACTTTAGTGAGAAAAGCGGTCAAGGCGCGCGAAGCCCGTGAAGCTGCTCGTAAAGCGCGTGACGAGTCTCGCACTGGGAAAAAATCAAAGAAAGATAAAGGCTTATTATCCGGGAAATTAACGCCTGCGCAATCCAAGAATCCAGCTAAAAATGAACTCTATCTCGTAGAGGGAGACTCGGCTGGAGGATCAGCTAAGCAAGGGCGAGACAGAAAGTTTCAGGCGATTTTACCCTTGCGCGGAAAAGTGATCAATACAGAAAAAGCCAACATGTCTGATATCCTGAAAAATGAAGAAATCAACACAATGATCTATACCATTGGTGCAGGAGTCGGCGCAGATTTCACTGTGGCAGATTGTAATTACGACAAGGTGATCATTATGACCGATGCCGATGATGATGGGGCTCACATCCAAGTGCTGCTGCTGACATTTTTCTACCGTTACATGCGTCCATTAGTGGAAGCAGGGAAAGTTTACATTGCCTTACCGCCTCTTTATAAAATGTCTCAAGGAAAAGGAAAGACTGAAAAAGTTGAATATGCCTGGTCTGATGCCGAACTTGCCGAACTTCGTAAACATTTTAGCAAGGGCGCAACATTACAGCGATACAAAGGTTTGGGTGAAATGAATGCTGAGCAGCTCTGGGAGACAACGATGAACCCTGAAACGCGTACCTTGATTCAAGTTTCTATAGAGGATCTGGCACAAGCAGAACGCCGTGTTTCAGTTCTGATGGGAGACAAGGTTGAGCCGCGCCGCAAGTGGATTGAAAGAAATGTCCAGTTCACGCTTGAAGAAAATACAGCTTTTTGATCAAAGCAAACAAGAAAAATGGAATCTTATGGGTTCTGTTTTTTTTTGAATATATCTAGGCATTTTTGGAACAAGAGAGGGAAGCGCCTGCATATTTGTCGGAGAGTGAAAAGAGCGAAAATAATTTTCAAAAAATAAGAATAAGATTGTTTTATTGACATTTAATTTTAATAGGAATATAATCAAATTGATGAAAGAGCTTTCTTTCAGCGCTGATAACAAAAGATCGTAGTCTAGACTATGATGAAAATTGAGGTTTTGCCTTTGTCTGAAATTTCTTTAACCTCAGGAAAAGGAGGTGTTCCTATGGGAACAATTTCGGTTGGAATCATTATTATTCTAATTGCTTATGCAGCGATCGGAATCATGGATTCCATTTCTCTTCAAATCGGACCTGCCACGCCAATGTTTGCCGGCGCTTTTGTTGGTCTGATAATGGGCGATGTCAAACTCGGCTTAGAAGTTGGTGCTACGCTGACCTTGATGACGCTTGGTGTCGCAACTTATGGCGGGGCTACAGTTCCGGATTATCTGAGCGGTGCCATTATCGGAACTGCCTATGCCATTTTGTCAGGAAAAGGGGTTGCCTATGGGATCGGGGTCGCAGTGCCGATTGGACTACTTTTGACACAGATGGATATCCTGGGGCGCATGGTCAATACCTTTTGGCAGCATCGCGCCATCGTGCATGCAAATGCTGGGAATGCGCATGGTGTGAGTTTTGCAAATGTTATGGGAATATTCTCTTGGACACTTTCCCGTGTGATTCCTGTATCTATCGGTCTCATCTTTGGCCAAACAGTCGTTGAGCTAATTAATAATATCATCCCGAAGTGGTTCATGCTAGGGCTCCAGACTGCCGGAAAAATCCTACCGGCAATGGGTATTGCTATCCTGCTGCGTTATTTGCCGATCAAAAAATACTGGCCCTATTTTCTAGTCGGATTTGTGCTGATGGCTTATTTCTCCGCCAATTTTTCAATTCTGGGCGTTGCCTTGATTGGTCTGGCCATGGCAGCTGTTTACGTGATGAATCAACAGAAAAAAGAACATCAAACTGTACAAACAGAGGGACTGAAGATGAAAGCGGATCCCCAGAATTCCAGCAGCAATCATTCAGCCTCTGTGACAGACAATAATCTGTATGCTGATGAGGAGGTGGCATTCAATGACTAAAATAAATGAAATCAATAAAATTGATGAAAAAGATTTAAAAAAAGTCTGGCTGCGGAATATTTTCGGCTTGCAATGGGGCTGGAACTACGAAGGAATGCAAGCGCTCGGCTATGCTTTCTCGATCATGCCGATTCTAAAAAAACTCTATGGGAATAATAAAGAAAAACTGATCAAGGCACTGAAAGTCCATGTCGGCTTCTTTAACACGACCCCGATCATGTCAACGCTGATTCTTGGGGCTGATACTGCCGTTGAAGAAAAATTCGGCATTGATGATGAGGACGCCGTCATAGGTCTGAAAACAGGTTTAATGGGGCCGTTTGCAGGGATCGGAGATACAGTTTTTGTAGCCATTTATCGGGCAATTTGCTACTCAATTGCGGCTTACTTATGCCTGGGACACAATCCTCTCGGTTTGCTGTTTCCCTTTGTATTCGGTCTTCTCCTCCTCTGGCTTCGCTATCGCTTCCTTTTGATCGGCTATGAACAAGGAAGTAAGGTGGTATCTGGCCTTTCAGGCAGCATCAAAACGTTAACAGATGCGGCTTCTGTCCTGGGCTTGACAGTTGTGGGCGGGCTGATCCCTAGTGTCATCACCTATAAGTTGATGCTTTCCTATAAACTAGGTAAAGTGACAATGAATGTTCAGGAGATGCTGGATAAAATTCTCCCTGCTTTGCTGCCTCTCGCCATTGTGGGCTTAAGTTATTGGCTCTTAGGCAAGAAAAAAATGAATTCCACGCGTTTGATATTTGCCTTGATTGTACTGGGAATGCTCTTAGGCAACCTCCAAGGAATTTCAGATTTCATCGCTGCGCTATTCAAGTAAACCAGCTAGGTCTGGTATTCTTAACAACTTTAAGGGGAGAGAATGATTATACATACACGAGTGGATGAACGACTCATTCACGGTCAAGTTGCAACGATTTGGACCAATATGCTGAATGTCGACAGAATTTATGTGGCCAATGACAAAGCATGGCAGGATGAGATGACATTGAATGCTTTGAAGATGGCAAAGCCTTCTGGTGTAAAATTGACAGTTTCAAGCCTTCGTCGGGCAATTGAAAATTTCAGGAATCATCGATTTTCAGAAGAAAGAGTTTTTCTGATTGTAAAGGACATTCCTGACTTGGAAACATTAGTGGATGGACTTGATATAAGGGAAGCTAATTTGGGTAATATTTCAAAACACGGCGACTCTGAGTCCATTAAGAACTCAGTCAGTTTGACGAAACAAGAGATTGAAATGATTGAAGCTATGATCGCAAAAGGAGTTAAAATCACCGCACAGATGGTTCCAAGTGAGCAAAACGTTTCCGTTGAAAAATATTTCAAGAGTTAATTAAAAAACACAAAAAGATTATTGTAGTGAGAGAGGAAGTAGGAGGAGGAGTGAATTTGCAAAAAGTAGCAGAAAAAATCAGCGATCTCCTCGACAAATCAATAAAAGCCCAGATTATCCCAGGTGCTGGATTGACGTTATTGGATGAAGATGAGATCAGTATTTCTTTTCGAGGCAAAATGGGCAGGCGGCTATGTCATGTAAACTCTACAACATTGTACGATTTAGCCAGTTTGACTAAGGTTGTGGGCACGACGAGTCGACTTTTACAGCTGATAGATGAGGGAAAGTTAGGTTATGAGACGGAAATATCAGAAATCTTTCCTCAGTATCCAAATCTTAGAATGTCAATCGGTCAGGTGATGCTCCATCGTGCAGGTTTTATTGCCGATTTCAGCGATAAACAACATTTTTCCGAGCAAATGATCTGGCGTTATCTTGCAGATTTTCAGTATCGGGAGAATCAGCCGATGTTGTATTCGGATGTGGACTTTCTGCTATTAGGTCTGGTAATTGAGAAGCTTGATGCTCTAGATCTTGAAGAGAGCTTTCAGAAGCACATTTTTCAAAGATTAAATATGCAGCACACCAGCTTTTTTCCGCCAGACCCTTCCTTGTGTGCACCGACTGAGTACAGCGCAGAACGCGGCCAAATTCAAGGAATTGTCCATGACAGAAAAGCTTTTCTTTTAGGAAAACCTGCAGGACATGCCGGACTTTTCAGTTCTGTCGAAGATATCAGTAAGTTTTTGTTGAATTTTCTAGAGGCTGGCATTTTTTCGAAACAGAGGCTCAAAGAGCTGAAAGACACAAATTTTGACGGCAGATCATATGGATGGGCCGTTTATACAAAAGCAGGACAGCTTTATCATACTGGCTTTACAGGCGGACTGATTTGTATAGATCTGAATAGGGGACGCGCCTTAGGGCTTCTTTCAAACAGTATCTATCCCAGCCGGTCTGACAAAAGATTTATTGCTGTCCGTCGATTGATTTGTGATTTGTTCTTTTCAGAAAGAAAATTTTAGGAGTGATTGTTTAGAGCCGAGATAGAATCTGTAAAGCAAAATGGCTCTGATAAAAGGCCCAGTTCTTTTCATTGAACAAAACACTTGACAAAAGAAACTTTTGGTTATACAATATAACCAAAAGTTTCTTTATTGTTTGAGCCCTCAACACAATCAAAAGGTGGATATTATGATGTCTTTAGAAGGAAAATTAACAAGCCTGCGCAAAAACTTCGGCTATACACAGGAACAGGCAGCCGAGCGATTAGGGGTAAGTCAAGTGGCATATCGAAATTGGGAAAAAGGCCTTAAGCATCCGACACCGTCAAACCTGACCAAATTGGCCAAAGTTTTTCAGGTCTCAGCTGTTTACCTGAAAGATGAAGATGAAGCAGGAGAATTGATAAATGCTTACACCAAACTTCATCCGCTTCGGCAGAGGCTTGTTGTGAATTATGCCAATGCTCAGCTGAAGGAACAGGACAACAAGGCAGCCTTTGCTCAGAAGCGTTCGAGCTACATCGAAGTAAAGGTTTTTGAGCGTGTCTCCGCAGGCCTAGGTTCTGGTGTCATAGGAGACGGCGATTATGATACTGTTTTGTCTGAACAGGGGCTTCCGAGATTTGATATAGCCACATGGGTTGACGGCGATTCAATGGAGCCGAAATATGCCAATCGCTCCGTAGTTTTATTGTCTGATACCCGCTTTGATTACGATGGAGCCGTTTATGCAGTTTTTGTTCCCGACAGCAATGTGACCTATTTGAAGCGGGTTTATCGTGAATCTGAAGGCTTGCGTCTGGAGTCTTACAACAAAAAGTACCCTGACCGCTTCATTTCCTATGAGGATAATCCGCAAATTGTTGGAAAAGTTGTCGGAAATTTTCAACCCATTGAAATTTAGATCTTCCCTTTGCTCTATTATTGACTCAAGCTCTGAAGCGAAGGAAAGCTTGTGAAAGTCAAAATGCATTCAGGTCATAATACTGAGATTGTTTGCAAATACAATGCTGCCCATAAAGAAGTTGTTATCAGAGAAAGCAAAACTTAAGTCTTTGGGGGATGAAGCTTGATAAGCTCCTCACTGGTCGGAGCTTCATTAATAAAAGCAAAATTACAATTACATTATTTATATTCTATAAAGTAGTGCTAAGAGTGGAGGGAGGCCATGTTGATATTTCCGCTTGTCAATGATACAACGAGAAAAATAATTCATATTGATATGGACGCTTTTTTTGCTTCTGTAGAACAGCTTGATGATCCAAATTTACGAGGCAAGCCTGTTGTCATTGGAAGAAATCCTTTGGAAACTGGCGGCAGAGGTGTTGTCTCAACCTGCAGTTATGAGGCTCGCACATTCGGTGTGCATTCTGGAATGTCTGCAAAGGAAGCTTACGATCTTTGCCCGCAAGCCATTTTTATCTCTGGTCATTTTCAGAGATATCATGAGATTTCCATGCACATCAGGGGAATATTTGAAAGGTATACAGATAAAGTTCAAATGGCCTCAGTGGATGAGGCCTACTTGGACGTGACTGAAAACAAGTTAGAAACGCATTCGGCAATTAAAATCGCCAAGCTGATTCAGTATGACATTCTTCATGAGACGGGCTTAACTTGTTCAGCTGGTATTTCCTACAATAAATTTTTGGCCAAGATCGGGTCTGACTTTCAGAAGCCACATGGTTTGACGGTTATCAAACCTGAGGATGCTAAAAAGTTTCTGGCAAAATTGCCGATTGAGAAATTTCACGGCGTGGGAAAGGCAACTGTTCCGAAGCTTAATGAGATGGGGATCTTTACTGGCGGTGATCTTCAAAAACTGGATCCAGTTGACTTGGCACAGCGCTTTGGTGTTTACGGCTGGTCACTCTACCTAAAAGCAAACGGGATCCATCAGTCTGAGGTACACGAGAACCATGAACGCAAATCCCTTGGCAAAGAGCGGACATTCAATCCCTTTCTTCACTCAGAAAGTGAAATAAAACGTGAGCTGCTAAAATTGGCTGAGCGTGTTTCATCTTCGATGCAGCGCCGCCAGATTTTTGGAGAGATTGTAGTGCTGAAACTTCGTTATGGTGATTTCACTACTTTCACAAAGAGGAAATCAGTCGGTCACCTTTTCAATGATAAAGAGGCGCTTTATAAAGCGGCGGAAGAAATTCTGGAGGATACAACTTTAGAGGAGAAAGAGATTCGTTTACTGGGCTTGACCGTCACGGGATTTGATGAACAGCCCATAGAATTAGACTTGCGGCTGTCAGATGCGGGATAAAAGGAATTTCAGTCTTTTCTTTCTTGAGAAGAAAATGGACAATCCCTGATATACTCGCGATTTGAACCAGAATAACCAATGACAGGAAGTCAGTAAAAAGACTAGCGGAATAGAGCCAGAGAAAATCTCCAGATCCGATTTTCAGGTCTCGGTGTTCAGCCAAAATCGCCAGAATCAGCCAGATAAATGAAGTCAGCTTAAACGGACTGATGAGAAATATCGGCAGCGTGAAGAAAATCCAAATAACAAAAGGAAACTCATGGTAGATCCAGTCAAGAATTGAGAGTACAAGGCACATCATCAGAAAGATAGACATTGAGAGAGTCACAGTTCCTGACCAGGCTGCTAAAAAAACGAGCCCGAAAGAAAACTCTAAACCTGCATACCAATATGGAATTGTCGCGCCACAATAGCGGCAGCGCGACTTTGACAGGAGCTGTGAGAGAATAGGAATCAAATCCAAAGCAGATAGACTGTGTCTGCAGCTTTGACAGTGCGATGAACCAAAGACAATGGAATCCCCGCTTGGAATCCGGTCGATGACAAGACCGAAAAACGAGCCAAAAGAGATGCCAGTAAAAAATATGATTATTTCCGTCATACTTTTC
The DNA here is from genome assembly GCA_031285775.1 of Streptococcaceae bacterium. GTDB lineage: Bacteria > Bacillota > Bacilli > Lactobacillales > Streptococcaceae > Lactovum. Next base: position 17,406 of record JAITVN010000113.1, read on the forward strand.
TATACGCAAATAAATCCAATTTGTCACCAAAATATTTCTAGAAATCATTAAAAAAACTTGAAAAAGTTTAATAAAAACTGTAGAATAAGAACATGAAAACCCTTTATGATGTTCAGGAGTGGATGAAGAAATTCGGGTACATCAATTTGATGACAAATCGCCAGGATGCGATTTATTTTATGAAAAAGGAATTGACAGAGCTCCATAAGCGAGGCATCATTGCGAAAAACGACTCAGATTATTTCACGGCCAGCTTGATTTTGAGACAGGAATTAAGGATTGAAGAAAGCAAACTTCAGCGAGAAGATTAAATACAAAACAGTTTGACGTGTCTCAAAAATTTATAAAATATTATAGGAGTAAGAAGCATGACAAAGAAAATTATCGGAATTGATCTAGGCGGTACCACTGTCAAATTTGGCATACTGACAGAAAATGGCGAAGTTCAGGACAAGTGGTCGATTGAGACTAACATTTTGGACGAAGGTATCCATATTGTACCAGATATCATCGATTCAATTAATCATCGACTTGACCTCTATAAGCTGGATAAGTCTGAATTTGCAGGGATTGGTATGGGATCCCCAGGTTCAGTTGACTTGGAAGAGGGCACTGTCATCGGCGCCTACAATCTCAACTGGAAGACGCTGCAGCAAGTCGGCAAAGGGATCACAGCAGGTACAGGTCTTCCTTTTGCCATTGATAATGATGCTAACGTTGCAGCAATGGGCGAGCGCTGGCTGGGTGCTGGCGAAAACCAGCCTGATGTTGTCTTCATTACTTTAGGAACAGGTGTCGGCGGAGGCATCATTGCAAACGGCGAGATGATTCATGGCGTCGCAGGCGGTGGCGGTGAAATCGGGCACGTGGTGGTAGTGCCTGAAAACGGCTTTGAATGTACATGCGGCTCCAGAGGTTGTTTAGAGACAGTGGCTTCAGCGACTGGCGTTGTACGTGTGGCGCGTCAAATGGCCGAGGAATACGAAGGTGACTCAGAAATCAAAGCTCAGATCGATAATGGTGAAGCGGTCACATCGAAAGACATATTCGCGGCTGCAGAACAAGGTGACAGCTTTGCACTGCGTGTGGTGGACAAGGTCTGCATGTATTTAGGTTTGGCTTGCGGCAATCTCGGCAACACACTGAATCCGGATTCCATTGTCATCGGCGGCGGGATGGCTGCAGCCGGCGAATTTCTGCGTCAACAGGTTGAAGCCTACTTCCTGACATTTACCTTCCCGACCATCCAAAGAACTACAAAGATCAAACTCGCCACTCTAGGTAATGATGCAGGAATTATCGGTGCAGCCAGCCTAGCCAGAAAATTTATAAAGGAATAATCAGCAAATGTATTGGATTATCAATGTCGTTTTAATACTCATCTTAATTTTGGTCATACTCTATCCTCGTTTTCGTCCGAGAATGGTTGCCAAGATTTTAGACAACAAGCAGTTCAACCTAAAAATCTCTGAAAATGGACAATTGATTGATGTGCGTGACCCCAAGGAATTCAGAATGAAACATATCATGGGCGCGCGCAATTTACCTTACAACCAAATCGAGCAATCGCTAAGTGCTTTTAGTAAAGACAAAGATATTCTACTTTACGAGAATGGGCGTCCGCAGTATGCCACTCGAGTTGCTGGAAAGCTCAAAAAAGCCGGTTTCAAGAATGTTTTCATTCTGAAAGATGGCCTGTCAAAATGGGGCGGAAAAGTCAAAACGAGCTAAAACTCAAAAAAATGATTTCTGCATTCAAAAAGTTATTCACAAGATAAATCCCATGGTTGAAATGATGGAAGCCATTACAGTCGCCTTTGTGCCAATTTGTACTGTAGCTTGATTTTGTAAAATATTTCGCAAAGTGTTATAATAATAATATTAACATTTAAATAAAAGGAGAACAAAATGCCTATTGTTTCAGCAGAAAAGTTCGTACAAGCAGCCCGTGAAGGCGGCTATGCAGTTGGAGGATTCAACACAAATAATCTTGAGTGGACACAATCGATTTTGCGTGCCGCTCAGGCGAAGAATACACCTGTTTTGATTCAGACTTCAATGGGTGCCGCTAAGTACATGGGAGGCTACAAGCTTTGTAAAGACCTGATTACTGATCTTGTAGACTCGATGGGCATCACAGTTCCTGTTGCCATTCATCTTGACCACGGCGATTATGATGCTGCCATGGAATGTATCAAAGTCGGCTACAGCTCACTGATGTTCGACGGCTCGCACCTTCCAATCGAAGAGAACTTGAAAAAGGCGAAAGAAGTCATTGACCTTGCACATTCTAAGGGCATTTCCGTTGAGTGTGAAGTTGGTACAATCGGCGGGGAAGAAGACGGCATCATCGGTGATGGTGAGCTTGCACCAATTGATGACGCAGTAGCAATGGCTAAACTCGGCGTTGACTTTTTGGCTGCTGGTATCGGTAATATTCACGGCCCATATCCTGCAGATTGGAAAGGTCTTCATATCGATCACTTGACTAAGATCAACGAAGCTCTGATGGCTGCAATGGGTCACAAGGTACCAATCGTTCTTCACGGTGGTTCAGGAATCCCTGATGATCAAATCCGCGAAGCAATTGCAAACGGTGTGGCGAAAGTAAACGTTAACACAGAGTGCCAGCTTGCTTTCTGCAAGGCTCAGCGCGAGTATGTACACGAGTTTGATGCGAATGAAGCAGAATACATGAAAGAGAAACTCTTTGATCCGCGTAAGTTCTTGAAGAAGGGATTCGATGCTATCACTGAGTCTGTTGAAGAGCGTATTGATGTCTTCGGTTCAGCTAACAAGGCTTAATCACTTATATAAGTATATAGAGAGACTTTTCGATTTCGAGAAGTCTTTTTTACTAGAAAATGCTATTATATAATCATGTTATATTCGAAAGAAACGGAGAGTGTCTGTGAGCAAATATATGCAGCTATGGAAATGATAAAAGAGGATGGACGTGACAATTTCACACTCAGTGATGATGAAATAGCTGAGTTAGGTGGCGTTACGATTGACCACGCTTTCTTGAATTGTAAAATAGAATTGCTGGAATACGGCTATGAAGTCGGTAAGATTTCACTCAAAAATAAAACTGTAAATTTCATTAAAACTGGAGAAGTTATAAAATGAGTCAGAAAAAGAAATCTTCAAAGCGCAGTCATCATCAGGAGAGCGGTATTGGACTAGGCCTTTGTTTTGGAGTTGTCTTTGGCGTCATCTTTCACAATCTGCCTATTGGAATTGGCCTAGGATTGTCCTTCGGTTGCGCGATTGGATATTGGCTGGACAGAAAAAAATAAGATGAGAAATGAACAACAAATCCGAGTAGTGTAAAACTACTCGTTTTTTTAATAGACTCTGTTAAGGTCAATCCTTCAAGCGGAATGGGGACAATGTTGTGAATTGATAACTTTATTCACGAGATAATCGCGAAAAAAGCTGATAACCAGGAGAATTATCTGCAGAATGACAATGCTAAATTGGAGCGATTGAAAACCAGTCAGAATTCAGATTTTGATAAAGAGAAGGAATTTCAAGATTTGACACACCGATTAGCCGTGATTGACGCAGAAATTGAGATAGGGGCTGAAGCAGAAAAAGGAAATCAGGTTGAGGAACATGGAGCTGAAGATGGAGTTTCGTCAAATGATAATTCTGAAACGGCGTTCGAAGATGAACTATAAGGCTAATAGGAACATCATTTGATTGATGATGAGTTTTAGTTTTGGAATACGCGAATTTGAGCACAGAAAGTAATAATTTGTCCGTTTGTGAATAATACAAATGAAGAAAAATTGTCAAAAGATTTTTTCACTTTACATAGATTAAAATTTATAGTAAAATTCATTTAATTGTCAGGGAAAGTTTCACGCGTGTAGTGTTAGAATTTATGTCGCTCTATTAATAATATTCTACTTCAATAATCAGGATTTACTACACTTTTGTCCCAAGTATAATCTAGAAACTTGCAAAAAAGTATTTAGTCATTGTGTCCAAACTTTTGAAAATAGAATTCCTCTAAGGGAAATGAAAGTCTCTAGGAATTTTGCAAATTCTAGAGATAAAAGTTCATAGGCTTTCTGGGAAAGAGAAGATGAGTTATGCCCAATTGTTGCATATTCTAAAGATTATTCTTTAGTAACCCCCATGGTAACGATAAATTTCACATATAGCTACAAAAGAATTAACAAATTCAATAATATATACGCTGATTTAGCTGTAAATACTTAACAAATGATGGAGGTACTATAAAAATGAAAATATTACTTATATTTACAGGATTACTGCTATTATTCAGTTTAGGAGGATGTAATATGAAAAGTGGAAAAATTGAGTTTTTAAAAGAACATGAATCCGAAATAACCGACTATATAGAGTCAAAAAATCCTAATATAAAAAAAGTGACATATGATTGGAATAGTTTAGAAATTGGGGATTCAGGAGCATTTACTGAAAAGCTATATAACATTGAATTCAATTATGAGCCAAGTAAGTATCCTGACTATAGTGTGTCAATGAGTATTTATGTTGATAACCTAAATAACCCCAAAAAAATAAAGAAAATCTCTATCCCAGACTTGAGCGAATAGGTAAGGAGAATGAATTATGAGTGTCTGCCCAACTTTAGTAATATTTATGTAGATTTGGCTGTGAACACTTATCAAATGATGGAGGTACTATGAAAAAGAAAATACTACTTATTTTTACAGGATTACTGATATTATTCAGTTTAGGAGGATGTAACATGTTTAATGGACAAGGAACAAAAGGAGGACAAATTGCTTACTTAAAAAAGCATGAGTCTGAGCTGACCGATTTTGTAAAGAAACAAAATCCCAAAGTTACTAGTGTTCAATACAATTGGGATAGTGTTGAAGTAGGAACGGTTGGAAATGGAACGCCTCAAGGGGGAGGAGAGCTATTAATCATTTTTGGGTATGTGAATGAAAAAGAGAACCTTGATTTTAGAATGGATATTCCAGTGAAGAACAATGAAATTCAAATTGATAGGCTTGGCTTAGGTCAGGCACTAACAGATTTTTAGGGGAAATATGCCAAACTTAGAAAACTTTAATAATATATATGCAAATTTAGCTGAAAGTGCATATAATAATAGGCCCACAAACTTTCCATACCCTCAATTAAAAACAAGCCAGAGAAAAGATTTAGATTCAGGGAAATCTGTAAAGCTTGATTTTTCAAAGTCGGCTTCGGATGAAGGGCAAGTAACAAAAGGTGGCAAGGGTCTTGATAATGATGGAAAAGTTTTCCTTCAACCCGACTCTTCTACCCCGAATACAAAAAAACTAGAGAGAACAGAAACCTCTGTTGATGGTCTAAACCCCTCTCAACATTTCTAAACCAATAAGAAGGTCGATGACCCACAGCACACTCTAATGCAGAATCCGGAAACGGGATTCAATGCCTACTTTGTGACTGACCAAGAGAAATTAGAGGACACTAATCAAGCCTATTTTGTGATTCATGGAAGCGACGCAAAAAAGTTAACTACGACAAATGACTGGATTGACAACAATGCTTACTTCACGATGACGTATAAAGAAATTCCGCAAATCGCTGATGCAAAGGTAGCGCTCCACCAGAAAATTCAAGAGTTGACTACAAAAAGTCCAAATGCAAAAGTGGATATAACTGGCCATTCCTTAGGGACAATGGTCTCTATTCAAACCCTCATGGCTCTTTCTCCAGAGGATATTGACCATATCGGACATGTTGTTCTCTTTGACGGACCAGACGCAAGGGCTTCAATCCAACACATGGGTCCGAATGCTGCCGCAAACATTGAAAAGCTGGAGGCTGCAGGAAAAATTGATTATTACATAAATCCCTTTGATTTAGTTTCCAATCTCAATCGCGCAAGTTCAAGGGGGAAACAGATAGGGAATGTACATCTCCTAGTTCCAACAGTTGGAACCCAAACCTATGACGGCAACAGTGCACATGATTTTGTGGTAATGCAAACCTATGGTGAGGGTAAACATGTTGGTGAAATGGTTGTAGCGGAACTATCCACTCATCCTGGTTTTTCGCGATGCACGGAGGTAAATCTGCAAGTAAAACTTTTGCGAAAACCTTTAAAAGTAACGCTAAGATAAGCAAAGATAGCCTACTCCCTAAATTTACTCCAGGATATACTACTCAAAAGGCTAAAGATGTTGTTTCCGTTTACACAAAAGAAACTATTAAAAAGGTAACTGTTAAAGAACTCGATAAAGCAACGAAGCCAATTATTTCTAAGAACATAGCGACTCCGATTGCTAATAAATTGGCACCAAAGGGAAGCTTGGAGAATGAGTTGTTTAAACAAGGAATCGAAATGAAAGGTAGACCTGCGAGTATTTTCAATAAAATCGGTGCTAAAGTCAATACACTGAATAAATCAGTAGATAATATGATAAAGACTGGTCCTTAT
>JAITVN010000033.1 GCA_031285775.1 Streptococcaceae bacterium
TCTGAGGAAAATGTTGTGCTGACGGCTTCCTTCAAGGCGCTGGAGCAGACGCTCAGCTTTGATGTCAATGGTGGGGATGCCTCAAGCAAACCTGCGGATATGAAGGTGAAAACGGATGCGAGCGTGGATATCACTAAGATTTCTGTGCCGACACGCACCGGCTACAACTTCAAGCATTGGTATGTTAAGGGGGACACGGCTAAAACAGCTGTCGGCGCTTCAATGACGATGCCGGCAAAGGCTGTGACGCTGGTTGCTGAATGGGAAGTGAACACTTACTCGATTAAATATGACGCGAACGGCGGAAGTGCTGCGGTTCCGATGGCTGATCTTACGGCGACTTACGGTGTGGACATTGCTCTGAGCGCTAATACGTACACACGCGACGGCTATCTCTTTAAGGGCTGGGCACTCAAGGCGGATGCGACCACTGCGGCATATCAGGACAAGGCGAGCGTGAAGAATCTCTCGTCTGCAAAAGATGGTCAGGTGACGCTCTATGCAGTATGGGCTAAGGACTTCACAGCGATTGAGGCGAAGGATTCCACCATTTATGTAGGCGACAGCTGGACAGCTGCTGATAACTTTGTCAGTGCTGCTGATTCTGATGGCAATAAAGTTGAATTTAAAGATGTGACGGTTGCTGGAATAGTAGATACCACACAGACTGGGGATTACGTGATTACTTACAGCTATGGCGGACAATCTGCGAGAGCGACTGTGAAAGTTTTGGCTAACCAGAGTACGATTGATGCCAAAGATTCAACAATCTACACTGGCTGGGAATGGACAGCTGAAGATAATTTTGTCAGTGCGACTGATAAGACAGGTGCTGTCGTTGACTTCAAAGATGTGACAGTTACTGGTACAGTAGATACCGAAAAAGTCGGCGACTACACTGTCACTTATCGTTACGGCGGAAAAGAAGTTACTGTGACGGTTCATGTTTTAGAGAACAAGATCAGCGTTAAGGGCAAAAAGTCAGAGATTTTTGTCGGCGATACTTGGACAGCAGCGGACAACTTTGTCAGCGCAACAGACGAAACAGGCGCCGCCGTTGACTTTGCAGATGTCCAAGTTAAAGGTACAGTTGACACCAGCAAAGCCGGCAAATATTACGTGTCCTACACTCATACTAGAAATCATGTTGTTAGGATTTCAGGTATCACTGTCACTGTTTTAGAAAATCAAACGTCGATAGAGGCGAAGGATTCCACGATTTACGTCGGTGATACTTGGTCAGCAGAAGACAACTTTGTCAAAGCCACTGACAAGAAGGGGACAAATGTTGACTTCAAAGAGGTCACGGTTTCAGGTACTGTTGACACGACTCAAGTAGGTGATTATGACATCACCTATAGCTACGGCGGCAAAGACAACAAGGTAACTGTGCATGTACTGGCCGATCAGACCTCAGTAGAAGTGAAAGATATAGAACTTTATGAGGGCGAAAACTGGAATGCCAAGGATAACTTTGTCAGCGCTACAGACAAGACTGGTGCAGCCCTTAAGTTTGACCAAGTGACTGTGACAGATGCTGAAAAGGTAGACACTACAAAGGTTGGAGTATACGAAGTCATTTACACAAACGGCAGCCTTTCAAAGACTGCAAAAGTAACTGTCAAACCCGACCAGAGAGAAGTCCAAGTACAACATACGACCTTGACTGTAGGAGATGACTGGCATCCAAAAAACAACTTTGTGTCTGCGAAAGACCATGACGGCAATGATTTGGCCTTCGAAGATCTGGAAACAGAAGGATCGGTAGATACTTCGAAGGCGGGCATTTATAAAGTAACTTATAATTACAGCAAGAAACCGATTAAGAAGCAGAGAGAGACAAAAGATGCGCCTGAAAAAGGAACTGCTGTTGCAGAGATTACGGTTGTCGAGAAAGCAAATGACGGAGATAAAACACCTCCTCCATCAGATGACAATGGTCCAAAAGATGATAACAAACCAAATGATGTCAGTGGTCTAAACGGGAACAATAAGCCAGATAATTTGAATAAGCCGAACGATTCCGGCACAAATCAGTCTGGACAAAACTACACTGGAAATAACTCTAAACCGGCAGCAGCAAGAACCTCAACGAAGAGCTCAACCCTTCCGAAAGCTGGAGAAAATGACAAATTAATTGTCCCAGCATTGGGCGGTGCGCTTCTGTTGGCTGCAGGACTGATTGCTACTGTTCTTAGAAGGAAGAAACGCTGATATATTGCTCTAAAAGGATGGAAAAGCGAGTAATTATAAAAAGAGTGTCGAAGTTCGCAGTACTAGTCAAAATTTGTATAGAAAGAGGTTGGATCAGATCACTGATTCAGCCTCTCTTTCATTTTAAGACGACAAGATTGTATCAAAAATGTATGAAATTTAGAAGTCTCCCAGCAGTTTTAGACCGGGCACTTACCTTTATAGCTAGAGAATATGGATTAAAGAAAGGCTATGTTATAATACGAACATGTATTACTTTTTTTTACTACTCATTATTTTAGTGCTTGCGTTATTTGTCATCGGCTCAAGAAGTTTTAGATTATTGCAACTGAAAAAACGGCAGGATGAACTTGTTGACAAGTATAGAAAAGAACATGAAATGAGCGATAATGAGATTGAGATTTTTAAATCAGTGATGGCGGAAAGCAAGCAACTCATTTTGGACATTGAGGCGAATTTTTTAATACATGAAGATTTAAGGAAAAATCGACTCTTTAAAGATGCCCTTCAATCGAGCAAAGCGATTTTCCTGCTTTTGATGGCTTCTCCCAAAGAATTGACAGATTTTGGAGATTTTCTTTACAAGTCTCTGCCTTTGATGGATAAGTCGGTTCAGCACTATGTCAGCATTGAAGAAAGCGGAATTTATACGGTGCGTGTTAAGGAAGAAAAGAAGGCAATTTTTGAAGTGCTTAAAAAAATTTGTACCAATATTGTAAAAGATTATGAAGATTACACCACGCGAAAATCTGATGAGGCCGAGCTGTCCAAAGTGATTTTGGAAAAGGAAAGCGGTTTTTGATGAAAAAAGCCAAAGAGAATTTTTCTGTACAATTTGACGAGCTTTTTGAGAAACCGAAGTTAAAAGCTTACAATTCTGCCAAGATGAGAATACTTTTAGCTGTTGGTGTGATTGCCGTTGCTTTTGCAGCTGCGGCGCCTTCTGTTTTTCACTATCTTTCGGTCAAAAAGACGGCCGATACTGTGAAAGATGCGCAGACTGTGATGGAATCTGTTCAAAAAAACTTGGATGAATTCGATGAGAGCTTGCCTTATACCGAAGTGATGATTCTTCGCTCCAAAGTTTATCTGGACCAGAAACCAAATTATAGGAATCCTAAAGCCTATCAGTTAAAAATAGATGACAGCGGGATTGATTTTGGAAATGGTTATGTTTTACATGCACAAAGCTCCAAGGGCCTTTATCCTGGTTATCCTGACCCTTCATTAGAAGTAAAACCTACACCCGATGACGAATATGTGGGGGTTGATGTTCTCGCGCAGTATGTTTTCGCTGAAAACGCCTACGTGGATTTACCTTCAGCGGTATACATTTCAGGAAATTTGATTTCAAACTTAGAGATCCAAGTTGACAAGTCCAAAGGTTCTTGGGCTGAAGTTCTTAAAAAGGAGGATGATCCAACAGGAGTTAAAACGGGTTATATGCTTAATTACCACGCTGCTCATGCTGCCGCTTCAAGCGATGATATCACTGCTTCGGATAAAAACTTTCTGCAAATCTATCGATACTGGATATTTCCGGATGGTGTCGGTATTTATCTGATGGAATCAGGATTTCCGAAGAAAGATTTGCTTAAGTCAGAAATGCAGAAGCTTTCCTCCAGTGACCAGCTGAATTTGGCAAACGAAGCAGCAGATGGTGCTTACAGTGGCTTAGCGACTAATTTTGAGCTGGTAAAATCGAAATAATTCAGTTTTGTTAGTAATTTTTTTGTCAAATTATATCGGAGCGAATTTCATTGCCTCATGTGATATAATTGGGACAAGGCTTTTTGCGTTTAAAAAAGTAAATTTTAACGATTCAGGAGACTTTGGAAAACTGACATTTCCCAAAATACATAATTAATGGCAGAAGACAAGACATTTTACATCACCACACCGATTTACTACCCGTCCGGCAAGCTTCATCTGGGCTCAACCTATACGACGATTGCATGTGACGTGCTGGCGCGCTATAAGCGCTTGATGGGCTTTGAGACTTTTTATCTGACGGGACTTGATGAGCATGGTCAGAAGATTGAGCAGAAGGCTGAAGAAGCAGGTCTGACACCGATGGAATATCTGAACCCGATGGCGGAGCAGGTGAAAGCGCTTTGGAAGCTGCTGGACATTTCCTATGACAAGTTTATTCGTACAACCGATAAGTATCACGAAGAGGCGGTGCAGAAGATTTTTGAGCAGCTGCTGGCCCAAGATGACATCTACTTAGGCAAGTATGCCGGCTGGTACAGCGTCTCAGACGAGGAATTCTTCACTGAATCTCAGTTGGAAGAGGTTTATCGTGACGCGGACGGCAAGGTCATCGGCGGCATTGCGCCTTCGCATCACGAGGTCGAGTGGGTTGAGGAGGAGTCTTATTTCTTCCGCATGGGCAAGTACGCCGACTGGCTGCTGCAGTACTATGAGGCGCACCCGAACTTCATTCAGCCGGAGATTCGCAAGAATGAGATGATTAACACTTTCATCAAGCCGGGACTGGAAGACTTGGCGGTGTCGCGGACGACTTTCACTTGGGGGATTCCAATCAAGTCGGATCCGAAGCATGTCATCTATGTCTGGCTGGACGCTTTGTTCAACTATATCACGGCGCTGGGCTACACGACAGATCATGATGAGTTGTACAAAAAGTTCTGGCCAGGCGTCAACATGGTCGGTAAGGATATTCTGCGCTTCCACACGATTTACTGGCCGATTTTCCTGCACGCGCTGGGCTTGCCCGCTCCGAAGCAGGTATTTGGGCACGGCTGGTACCAAGTCAATGGACGCAAGATGTCCAAGAGTTTCGGCAATGTGGTCTATGCCGAGCCGCTGGTTGCTCAATATGGGCTGGATGCTTATCGCTACTTCATTTTACGGGCGATGCCTTTCGGCAACGACGGCAACTTTACGGCCGAATCCTATATTGATCGGATTAATTTTGATTTGGCCAATGACCTGGGGAACTTGCTCAACCGTACGGTGGCGATGATCAATAAGTACAATGCTGGTCGTATCGTAAAGGGCGAGGCTTCTGAATTTGATGCGGAGCTGGAAGAGGTCGGCGCGACCTGTCTGAATAACTACCACACAGCCATGGACAAGTTTGAGTTTTCTGTCGCGCTGTCTGAGATTTGGACGCTGATTTCCCGAAGCAATAAGTACATTGATGAGACCCAGCCTTGGGTGCTGGCCAAGTCAGAGGCGGATAAGTCGAAGCTGGATAATGTTTTGTACCATCTGGCTGCAAATCTGCGTGTCGTTGCGGCTTTGCTGCAGCCCTTTATGCATGCGACCAGCGAGAAAAT
>JAITVN010000014.1 GCA_031285775.1 Streptococcaceae bacterium
GCTTTTTTGCTGCCGGAATCTGGCGCTAGAAAGACTGCTGCGCCGTTTTTGCTGGCACTGGCGACTTTTTTGTCCACGCCGCCGATTTGGCCGACGCTGCCATCATCTTCGATGGTGCCGGTACCTGCGATTTTCCGCCCTTTTAGGAGCTGGCTGTCAGTGAGCTGGTCGTAGACTTCCAGTGTGAACATCATACCGGCGCTGGGTCCGCCGATGGAGCCGGCGTCAATCTTTACTTTCGGGTCGGTTTCCACTGTGGTGTGGTCGGTCAGACCAATGCCGATGCCGGTTTTGGTGTTTTTGCCTTTTTCGTCTTTGAGTTGGATATAGTTCCCTTTGAAAGTGTGCTTCGTACCGTCCATTCTCGTCACGTCGATGCTGACGGGCTCTCCGACTTGCTGCTTTGCGATGTAATCCATCATTTCCTTTGAGGACTTGAAGTGCTGACCATTGACCGCCGTAAGGGTATCGGCAATCTGCAAATCTTTCTTGAAGGTCGAATCTTTCGTGATTGACAGGACGTAAACGCCTTCATATTTCATCGTGTAGGGCCGGTTGGCCAGCTTGAAAGCCTGATAAACGGCCATGTTCTGGGCGGTTTCCATGTAAAACTGGTTGACGACGTTGTATTCTTTGTTGCTGAGGCCGCCGGTCATCTCCTCTTTGAGCACGACTTCAGCGAAGCTGTTGAACTTGCTGGCGAGGATCATGGCGTTATTGGCCGGGGCAATGGTCACCGCGGTCAGGTAGAAGTCGCCTTTGCTCTCGGCTTTCTTGCCTTTGACCGTTATCATATCTGATAGTGGCATGGTGATGCCGGGCTGCTCGATGTAGTAGGGCTGGGGCCAGAAAAGGAAGGCTGCGGCCGCTATGAACGCGAGGATGGGGAGACCGATAGCTAGAAAGCGTTTTAGTTTGCTGCGTTGCTTTGGTAGTTCATGATTAATTTCTTCCAAATTTCTCCTCCAGACTCTTGTTTACATTTGCCGGGACAAATCGTGAAACATCTTGCTTGAAGCCAGATAGCTCGCGCACCCTGCTGGATGAAATCATCGCCAGCTCAGGCTGAGCCACCAGCAGAACCGTCTCGACGCCGGTCATTTCGCGATTGAAGTAGATCATATTCGCCTCATAATCGAAGTCGGAGGCCGTGCGAACCGCGCGCACCAAAGCCGTCACATGCTTCTCTGCGGCAATGCGCACCGTCAGCTCAGGCTGATGGACCAGCAACTCAACATTGCCGAATTTGTCCAAATCTTCCTGGAGGAGCTGCGTCCGCTCTGATAAGCTGAAGAGGTAATTCTTGTTCGGATTGTCAAAAATTCCCACGTAGAGCTTGTCGAAAAGCTTGCTGGCGCGGGCGATGATGTCGAGATGGCCGTTGGTGACCGGGTCGAAGCTGCCTGTGAAGAGGCCGATTTTTTCTGTCATTTATGATTCCTCGCTGTAAATAGTAATTTTCGTGATACCGTAGGTCTTCTGCTTCCAGATGGACATTTTTCCGATTTTGTTCGGTAACTCCGTGCTTTTCTCTGTTTCACAAACGACTTTTGCATCGTCGGACAGCAGGTTTCGGGTTTGGAGAGTCTCAATATCTGAGACCATCTGTTCCTTGGCGTATGGCGGGTCTAGGAAGACTAGATCGAAGGCTTCGGTGAGGCTGGAAAGGGCCGCTTGAGCCGGCATCTTCATGAGCTGGAACTTCTCCGCTTCCTTGGTCATTTCCAAATTTGCCTGAATCACTTTTTGAGCGCCGTGATCTTTTTCGACCAGCACAGCCGACGCACAGCCTCGCGACACAGCCTCGATGGCCAATGCGCCAGAGCCCGCATACAAATCCAGTGCGCACTCATTATCATCGAAGAAAGCGCCCAGCATATTGAAGACTGCGCCTTTTATCTTATCCGTAGTCGGCCGCGTCGTCGCGCCAGACAAACTTTTCAGCGGCCTGCCGCCGTATTTTCCTGCTACGATTCTCATTGTCTAATTATAGCATTCTGGGCGGAAAATATCGGTAAGCAGTTGCTTTTTCTTGAAGTTTGCCCGATTATAACTGTATGAAATAGATTGTTCACTGTTCATTCAGTTATAACTGAAGCACTTCAGTGATTGCTTGTTCTATAAACTATCTTGTATTTGTATATTTTGATTATTCTTTGTGGGTGAGTGATTGACATGCTAGCTGATAAATGATAAATTGTTATCACATCGAGCAAACATTGGAGGCACAGTCATGATTTCACTTGAACGCAATGATAGGATTGCATTTCGGACAAATAAAGAGCTGAAAGAAAAAGCGACTGCCATTTTGGCGAAGAACCAGCTTGACCTTTCGACCGCTCTCAACATGTTTTTAGGAAAAATCGTAAATGATGAAACGCTTCCTCTGGACTTCAGGACGGACAAGCAAAAAGAAGCTGAACTTGAGATGATAGAAAAGCGCCTTGATGCGGCTATGGCCTATCGTAAAAATGGCGGTGCCTATCTCTCGCTTGAGGAAGCGCGCAATTCGACGCAGAGATTTATGCAGCAGCATAAGATGGAACAGATGATTGCAGACGGAAGCGCGGCGAAATCATTGACCTAAGCAGATATTTCTGTTAAAATATTCTCAATGTAGAGGGAAGCCGGAGCTGGAATGTTCTGGTTGCCCTCTCTTTTTTGTTTTCTTTAATTAATTAGACTTATTTTTCAAAGTCCTTTTTTACGATAACACATATTCACTCTTCATTTCCCAACTCTTCAAGAAACAAATCAAAATCGCTCCTGTACATCCTATCCTGAACTACCCGATATTTCTCAAATTCAGTCAAAGCGAAGGTTTTCGCTACTTCAGCTGAGATTTTGCCTGCATCTTGTAAAATATCTTCCTCGTTAAATTCTAGAAAAGCATCCAAACGACGTTTCCAGAGAGGAAAACTTCGTTTTCCATATCCGCAACCTCAAACAGTCCACAGGACTGTTTGAGCCATTGTCATCGGAATCCGCTGTCTCATACGTCTATCCGCAAAATCTAGGTACAGGGTCACAATCTGATTAAGGTTACTCATCTCTTCTTCAGAAAGATAATTTTTAGCAATCACAACATCGCTCTTTTGGATTTTCCTATCTGGTCCTTGCTCGTTTTCAATTTCTGGCTCGCAACCTTAAACTGTCCACAGGACAGTTTAAGTCCCAATCAGTCAGTCCCATAAACGGTTTCTCAGCATTTGCTCGGCCAAAAATCAACTCCGTTGCAGTGTGCTTGTGAATTGCCCAATGAAGCTTATTCTGGACGGTTGCAAAGAAACGTTGCGTGGACTTCGCTGTCTTATCATAATCCGAGGCCAGCAAATAAATGTCCGTGATTTTCTGGTAAAAATTTCCGCTCACTGGCACGAATTTCGCGGATTTTCTCTAGCTGACGGTCAAAATATTCGTCTGTGAACATGACACCTTTTTTCAAGCGCGGCACATCCATCACCCAGCCTTGGATGGCGTAATCCTTAACAATCTGCCCAGCCCATTTGCAAAACTGAACGGCACGTTCGTTGTTGACTTTGAAACCTACTGCGATAATCATTTGGAGATTGTAATGCTTGACTTTGCGTTTAACCTGTCTATTGCCTTCATTTTGAACTATCTGGAAATTCCGGACAGTTGAACTTTCTTCTAGTTCTTTGTCAGAGTATATGTTTTTGATATGCTCACTGATAGTTTTGTTTGATACACCATATAACTCAGCCATCAGTTTCTGCGACAGCCATGTATTTTCATCTTCATAACGGAGCTCAAAATCTTCTTCTGAGGTCCCGACGCTCGCGATATAAGTTAAATATTGTGCTGCTGAACTTTTTGTTTTTTCATCCATGTAGAATTCATCTGAGTTTCTCACTTTTATTCCATGAACAAATTTGATTAGCAATATTTTCTTTAGATTCACCAAAAATATTTCAATTGTTCTTTATACATCAATATCGCTTTCCTCTTGTCTCAATGAAGCAACAACTTGTTCAAAAACACATTTTAATTGATTAAAATACCTGCGCTTTTGTTTTCACAATTAAATTCAAGATTTCGTACAGCCTTGATTTTATTGAACTTCTCTATTTTCGTAATTAAATCCTTTGCGTTTTTTTCTCACTGTTCATTAAAACTTTTCATCCAAAATGGAATATATTGCATAAACTTATTCCCAGCATTTTCATCAAAGGCTTTGATTAATCCACTCTTTGTTGCATGAGCTATCGCTCGGCTAGCTAATGAAGCTTGTTTTGAGGATAAATTGAATCTCTCTCGAACTGATTTATTTGTCATTTTCTCATCTTCAATTGACTTGATTACTGAATGCCAATATAACACATTATCCCTTTCACTATCTTGCATATCTTTCAAGTCTTTTTGCTCAAACAATGTCACAACCATGTAGTCACCTTTTGCCTCAAATCTCGGTGCGGGCAGGTTATTCATTTCTAATTCAATAATTACATTGTCCAACCCACTTCCTCTTTGCTCAACTAAATGCATTTTCTTGAACAAATCCGCAAGCTCATTATTACGACTTATTGGAGGCATATCTATCAAACGCAGAGCTTCATTAATAGGAGCTCCTGGATTGGTAATCTCAATTCTATTGTCATAAATTTCAATCATTGGATTGCTGCCTTGCACAGAAAAATCTTGATGGACGAGTTGATTTGCTACCACTTCTCGAATTACAAGTTCTGGATAATCAGTTTTTGGAAGTTTTCGCCCATCAGATAGTGTTACTTCTCCAGAAACTGGAAGATGTGTTCTAATAAACTCTAATAGGCCAAAGAATCCAATTGCTGCTCCTTTACCCGCTGTCATATCCGCAAGTGCTTCTCGTTTGTTCTTGCCCTTGTATCGAATTACTCTAACAGCATGAGAGCTCAATTTCTCAAAACTATCCAGTCGTCTGGCAAAAGCAAAAGCTCCTAAGTTAGTAATGTTAAAGACTTCCCCAGACTTCTGGATAATCAAATCATTCAACAAATAGTTTCTTACCATCTCATCACTTGAGTTTCCTTCATAATCCATCATTTGCAGGTAGGTAGGAATGTCTAATAGAAGAAATACCTCTTCAAGAGTACAGTTTGTACTCGCGAACTCACGCTCAAATGAAACAGCATCAAAGGAGCGCCATAGCTCCTGCTCTTTTTCAGGAAAATCTTCCAGTTTTTTTAGTGAAGAACCACTTCTTATATATCGCTGGCCATAAAACTCAACAGGTCTTCTTGCGCTCATTTGAATGACTAAGACAACAAAATGTTTGTTCTCAAAGTCAATCTCCTCAAAGCGAATCATTATTCTTGGGTCAAGTCCGCGTTCCAGCCAACTAATAAGTGGCTCATTTCCTTTTTTGCTGGACTGAGGAAAAAAATTGGTCCCAACTAACTTTTTATCATCAGAAATCCCCCATATGATGTATGCTTGTTGCTTTGATAAGAGTGCAGCAGAATTCGATAGCCCTGAAATATATTTTCCAATTCTCTCAGGATCTTGATTTCCAATCTTAAATTCTAGGATTTCAGATTCATCATATTTGATAATTTCAAGTAATTCGTTTATTTCCATTCCCTTATCCTTTATTTTCGCAATTAAATCCTTGTGTCCCTAGAGGCTTGATTTTACTGGAGTTCTTTATTTTCACAATTAAATCCTTTGCCTTCGTTTTGAACTATAAGGAATTTCCTTATAGTTCGATTTTCTTCTAATTCTTTGTCAGAATAGATTATTTTGATGTAATCTTTATTGTAACAAAATGAATGCCATAAAGTTCAGCCATCAGCTTCTGCTACAGTCAGATATATTCATTTTCATAGCGAAGCTCAAAGTTTTATTCCGTGCTCCCGATGTTGGCGATGTAAGTTAAATATTGTGCTGCTGAACTTTTTTGTTTTTTCTTCCATGTAGAATTCATCTACTCTTTAATATGTATTATATATGGGTATGTTACAATTTTCTTAACTCACAAAATCGGCGAATCATTTCCATGAGGTCTACCACATTCCTCAAATCTAACAAAAACATCGTGGAGTAAGTCTATACTGGTCAGTATGACCTCTCCCTAATTCATTTTTCGAATCTGAGAAAGAGTATTTTGTTGAACTTGATTTCTAATTGCTTTTAATTTTTCTGTATGGGTCAATAAAAATCGAAAATACTACTCTTTCGTCATTAACGCATTGTCGAAAATAATCCTGATTGATATTTCCTTACCTTTACTAGTTCAAACGAGTTTAATTCGTCAGAAATCATTCGCTTTGTTATTCCTTCTATCTATTTTTATCTTCCTCTGGGCTCAAATAACTTATCATCATTTGACAACGTAAGGACTGGTGGGTACTTTTCTTTAATTTCTTTTGATAACTTGCTGCTCAGAATTGGCGCAATGAATTGTATCTTGTTACGCTTTGCAACTTCAAACATTTTGTCAAAGGGATCTTCATCAGTAACTTCATTGATGTCCTGTAAAATAAATTTCGGAAATTTCCTTTTTGTATTCATTGCAATAACCGCAGCTGTAAAAGCAAATTCAAGCTGGTGTAATAATCCTGTGCTACTCCCTTGATTATCCACAAAAACCAGTGGAACAGCTCTCTTCTCTGGTGAAAGGTCTTGATTGACTTCAACCGAATAAGACACTCCAATGATTTCTCGAGTAAATTGTTCAAGTATTTTATTAAAATGGGCTATCACGTCGCCCGAAAACAAACTGTTAATCTGTTTATCAGATATGTTTACTTCGCTTGACTGCTCAACTTTCACAGTTAAGGCTTTTTTAAAGTTTACAGACAAATCGGCGTTATATTTCTTAAAGTCAAAAGTCTTCTTTTCAGAAAAATTAACATAATCATCCAGTTCTTGACGAATCTTTTGTAGCTTTACTTCTGTTGTTGATATTTCTTTTTCTATATTGATAATTTGTTTATCAAGGTAATTTCTCCTATTTTGTTCACGGGACTGATTGAACTTAACTATTTTTTGGAAGGCCTCTTGAGCGCTTGGAAGTTGATTGGACAATTCTGAAATCAATATTTTGATAATTTCTTCATCAGTTTTCACTCCAACTTGTTGAACCTCAGACTCAAGCAGATCTTTTTCTAATTGTAAACTTTGGGATTGATCAATAAGATACTGATACTCTTTAATTTGGTTATTTTTTTCGTCATAACCTTTCAAATTTCTTGTACTATTTTCCAAAACCTCTACTGCTTCATTTATTTTTACAGATTTTCCCTTTTTCTCTGCTTTAAACTGTATATTTCGCTCATCAAGTAACTCTGAAACCTGCACTCTTTTACTAGAATCATTTAAAAAATAGGCATAAGTTGCCTCATACACCCCTAGCATTTCATTTTGTGTACTTGAATTAAAATCAAGATAGCGGATAACTCGTTCCTCATTTGAAGGAAGCTCCAAAATCAAAAATCGAGGAATAAGTTTCCTGTTTCGAATATTATTAGGGACGCCTTCAAATAAAAGGTCACGAATATTATCTCCATATTCTCCAACTTTTTTAGGCAGGCCATTAACAAAATACTTTTTATTCGCTAAATCAACTTTCAGTGTATGTTCTCTTTGACCATCAGTAATCTGTAATTCAATAAAGACTTGGCTATCATTAATGATTTTTTGAATCGCTGTAGAAAATTTCTTCCACTTAGAATCAAATTTAGCCCCTAAAGCGATATCAATTAAATCAATAACTGTAGACTTTCCAACATTGTTTCCTTGTTCATCATTTTCTGGCGTAGTTATAATATTGATTGAGTCGTTAAAACTAATTGAGCGAATCGTCTTCGCTATCGTTTTGATTTCTAATTTCTTGATATACATAAATCAACTTTCCTTCCTCTTCGAAGTATTTGAATTTTCCTAGCAAGAGCAGCATATACAATGATAAATTGAATCGATAGATCTCATATGGCTGAGGTGAAGCCCCAAAAAGAGAATTCAATATCTCTTGTTCTGTAGTTTTTCTTTGCTTTAATACCTGGAGAATCTGACCAGCAATATAGTAAATTGTTTGTTCAGGTTTTAATCCAAAATCAGATATAATCATGCTTTTTCCTCCACAAGTGGTGGGTTTTCCAATATTTGGCAGCGTGTAAAAGCCCAATAAATTGTAAGTTCAACCCCGGCATTCTTGCTTTCCTCATTCAGTTGATTACTTCGACCATTATTGACAATCTTTAATAATTGATTCATTATTGTCGTACATTTATCATCCGATGATATATCTTGGCTTGAAATTAAAGCGTATTTACTTGAAACATCCTTCAGGAGTCTTTCAGGAATTCGAAGATTTGAAATTATTTCTGATTCAAATTTTTCGAGTTGAGCCGATCTATTAATAAAAACTCTATTCCAATTTTCCAACTTGTTAAAGTCAATCTTTGTCTGCCAGTCTGGATTTATTTCCTTTAGCTCTGACACAGTATATAGTGATTGAGCATTCTTATCTAGTATCTTGACAACGTACAAAATATCTGACTTCTGATTTGCTTTTGCTCCAAATATATTAAAAATTGTAGTTCTAATATCTCTTCCCGCAATATTACCCTTTGCGTTCGCATTATCCCCGATTCTACCACTATTTCTTAATGTCTCGTCCTGCAATATCCCCACCTGCCTTTGAACCTTTCCCAATTAATCCACTATTATTTAAATTAAGCTGAGTCTTAATTTTAGAAATCGTTTTCTGCTGAAAGACTGTCCAAATCAAACTTATTATTCCAGTTACAGCACCGATTAAAGCACTAATGTCTTGAATCATCAGTCCATCTCCTTTACTTTTCCTTCAATAAATAAAATTTCTTCTTTATCAAGATTATATTTTTTACAGAGTTGCAGGTCGATTTCGGGGATGGTTTTTGTCCAGTCAATATCAGAATTTGCTGTAAAGTCTTGTATTGGAACTTTTGCCCAAGTTGCCCGAGAATTATGCTGTGTTACTTTCAAAACGCCTAACATTGTACGTGCAAACTTTGATTTCACATATTTAAGTAAGTTTTCCGCTTCGGTCTGATTATCAAAGTTACCAATTGTGAGGAAAGTGTCTGTATGCCCCACCAGGGGTGTGGACAAGACTTCTCCTATCGCCCCAGATCCATTTGCTTCTGGAATAAAGACTTTCCATGATTCAAAGGTTTCGGGTACAGAAATAAATTCACGTCTGATATAGCGATATTCACGTTTTCCACTGATTAACCCTAGCATTTTCACATCATCCTCATTTTGTTTTTTACTGAGAAACGCAAAATCCATTGTCGCAAAAGACTTTGAGACAATTTTGTTCTTTGTACCTGAACCTTGCATTGTTTCAGCATTAGGAAATTCAGCGAAAAACTTCGGTGAGAATCTATAAATCCCTTGAGGATATACAATTGTCGTAAGTGAATTCATTTCAGGAGTGACAACTTTTTTCACAATCGAATTCAGCTCAAGTATTGGAGTAAATACACCGATTGCTCCAAAATCCTTTTTCTCATCTCTATAAGTGACAGCAATTCCACCTTTAATATCTGTATTCGGGAAAATTTTGGAACTAATCTGCTCAAAATATTCAACCTTAAAATGATTGTCTGAAAGCATCTTTTTATTCCAAGAGCTTGGGGTCTGACCAGCATTGAACAAAAAACGTGCGGGCGTAATCAAGCATACTTTGTCAGCTACTTTATATGCTTCATCCATAAAATTATGATAAATTGGCTCATCACGTGCTTCTCCCTGTTCCTGATAAGGTGGATTCCCAATCACAACATCAAATTTCATATCATCTCCATAGATCTCTTCAAGTTTTTCCTTGACATTCCCGGCTTGCGCGACAGGCACAAGGTCGCATTCCCTGATATTATCAGCCGAAATATCTGACAAATCATTAAAAATAAAGTTCTTCACAATATTATAAATTATGTTACTCGGTGCCACTGCATAGACTTGATTTTCCAAAATATGCTTGATTCGCGCGTGTTCGTCAGGAATTTCTGCTTCTAAGCCTTTATTCAATCGTTTGACGAGTTCCGCAATGTAAAGCCCTGACTTCGCATAAAGGTCAATGAACTTTGTACTAGAATTTGTAAATATTTCTGGGTTCTCTTTTTCTAACAAGTCAACCATCAGTTTCACGATTCTTTTTGGGGTAAATATCTGGTTGGTCTTTTGCGGCGGAATGTAGTCAGAGATATCTTCTACTTGCTTTTCATCAAAATAATCAGCCAGTTTTTCTTTTTTGTCTAAAAACTCTTGTACAGATGTATCGAAAGTTGGTGCATCAAAGAGCCCTGGCACTGTATGTGTTGTCCCATCTTCATCTGTGATTGTCATTCCGTCACGCAACTGGCAAAACTGGGCCTCTGTAATGCCTGTCAATTCTTCAAAAACATCATCTGGTGTGTAATCGTCAAAATTTGCGAGTGTAAGTTCACGATTGCCATAAGCCATGATAAAACTCGGAATGGTTCGCGCGAAGCCGCGTAAACGTGAACGCACGTCTTCCATTGCAGTATTGACTTTTCTCTGTTCTTGCTTTTGTTCCTGTTCACGTACGATGGTTTTCGCTTGATTATTGACAGCTTCCTGTGTCTTTTCTGCCACTTTTTCAACAAATGTACGCTGTGCATCGTCAAATCTCTGTTGACGAACCTCCGGCTTATCTGCATATTCAACACTGATATGTGCCTTGGCAATTTCAAACTCAGCACTTTCTTTTTTGACAACTTCTTCGACTGCTGTCTCAGTCTGCTTCTGATAGCGTTCAATCTGATTTTTTGTTAATGCTTTGTCAAAATGAGTGGCAACTTTATCTAGATTTGGAATAATTGCTGCCACCGCTGCCTTTTTCAGCTCATCCTCGGGAGTCGCAGTTTTTTCTAAAATCTCCTCAATTTCTGGCGTCTCCAGAGTGAAAACTTTCTCTCAAAAAATGGCATTGGTTTTGTTTATAACAATCTCTTCTTGAGGTATTGCATCCCCCGCTGAATCAACATCAACTTTCGGTAATTCTGGAAGAGACGACGGCTTTTCTAATTTCCCCTGTTTTTCTTCTGGAAGTTTGTCTAAAATATCTTTGTAAACATTTTGATAAGCGAAAATTCCTGAAATATTTGCAAAGAGAAGATTTGACATAAAGCCTCGGCGGACGACTTCATGCGCTTTTAGAGCTTTAGGAATGGTCAAAACCTGTGCGGCATCCAGCTCCACCATCTTTCCTTCATTATCCTCACCAATAACCGGGAAGAAATTAAGAAGTTGCTTGATATTCTCGCTGCGCGCATCGGTCGTTGACACAGGTGCTGAACTCAGATTATTGGCAAACTCATCAAAAATAATCAGCGTTCGCTCTGGTGCGAAGTCAAAGATATAAGCATTCTCTTTTTCTTGGCGTTGACCATTTTTATCAGTGAAACTCCAAGGATTTTGCGCTCTAAAAGCTGCCTGCATGTAAAGTGCTGGACTGGTCAAATTTGACAGCATGAAAACAGCTGTCCACTCTGGTATTGTGATACCAGTTGTCAACTGTCCGACGGAAAGTGTAATAGTTTTATCGTGATTTTTTATGGCTTCCTTAACACGATCATAGGATTTGCCTACAGCAGAAGTATCCTCTGCTTCTTCCTCTGTAGTTTTACCATTTCCTGCCGCTAAAATGATTTCATAATTTTCAAAAACAGGATGATTTTTCAGCAATTTTTCAAGTGCTTTTGCAGAAGCAACTCGGTTGAGCAGCCAAAAACTGTGTTTGATTTCGTTTCTCAACTCTGGTGTGGAATATGGAAATTTCTCATTTTTTATCAAGGTGTCCAAAAACTTGATGACATCTGCTTCGTACTCGAAATCACCATTTTCCTTGGTTCTGAAGAATTCATTCAAATCAAAAGTATAATCCACATTGTCCTTATCATCTAATGCGGCACCCTGATTGATTTTGTCGGTTATCATCTGTGAGAGCTGGTAAGTGAATAAATTGAGAGTTGGTAAACTCTGATAAGGATTATTCTCTTCGTTTGCAACATTCCAAACGGCTTTCGCATTCTGCTCGTCTTCGTATGACCAGTTGTAAATGGCATCACTGGCAAACTTTCCCGCAGCCAAAGCCTTGAAAGGGGTACCTGTGAGATGTAACGTATTTTTTCGCTTGATATGCTCAAAGGCAGTGTCTGTTTTGAATGTGTCCACGCCTTCGTGGGCTTCGTCAATGACTAGCAAATCCCAGTCATAGTTTGAGACTTCCCACAACTTGTCATAGTAGCCACCAAAATACTTTGAGCCTTTCAAATCTTGCAGGGATAAGAACTCAATGAATTTGGGATTTTCGTTATTGCCAAGGCTGTCGGTCCATTCTTTCCGAGACAAAGCTGGACGGTCTTTTAAGCTATCTGACTCTGAAACGAACTTGTAATCTGTTTGCCAAGCGATGAATTTCTCGAAATCATCATACCACGAGTTAGCTATTGCCGGACGGTTGGTCACTATCAGGACCTTATCCGCGTTCAATTTTCGAACCAAATCGTAGGTCGACAAGGTTTTGCCAAAGCGAGGCTTCGCATTCCACAAAAACTCTCCATGCTCATGCGTCTTGAAGTAACCTAAAGTTTGGTTGACTGCATCTTCTTGCTCTGCTCGAAGTTGATAGTTAATTCCTTGATCGGAAATCTGAAGTCCAGAAAAGTCCTTCTCTACAAATTTTTCAAAAAGTTGCTTTGAAACTTCTGGCGTTCCATTGAAATAGAACCACTCTTTGCCATGCTCAGCATCGTTTGGAACCGTGTGTTGCTTCAAAAAATGATGAAAGCTTTTATCAGTAAACCATTCGCCATCCTTGTCACGCGCAGTTCTGGTCCAAAGTTTGCGGTAATCTTTAGAATAATCTACAGCAGCTGTCTTGACTTGCTCCAAAATACGTTTATCAACATTTTCACGTTCCGTATATCCGATCTTTTGCCAACCTTCTTTTTCAGAAAGATTCGGCAAAGTGTAATCATAAATCTGTGGATAGACCGTTTTCGTTGTTTTAACCTTGGTTTTGTCCGTCATTCCATTTCTTCTTTCCAGACCTGGTCAATATCGCACACTTTGTACTTTTTCGCTTGACCAATTTCGTCTTCAAATAGATTTATCTGTCCTTCGTTGTCAAACAGGTCGACTGTTTCTGGTACATTTTCCTCAAATAGACTTGAGTAGCTAAAGGGTATTCTTTCAACTTTTGCTCGTGTACCTTTAACACGACGCCACTGAGAGAAAACAATTTCTTCACCATATTTATTGCATCTTTGAAGCGTGTTTCCCTGCCTCAAATTTGTTTGGATAATTAGCTTTGATGACTTATAATAATTTGATTGTTTACTGCAAGGCTTTTGGAAAATTTTATCATATTCAAGATTCATTCTGGATAAAATACGAGTTCTGGCTTCTTCCAGATTATCCTCTAGTAGCTCAATGCCATAAAGGCTAGACAAAGCGCGTAAAGCATAGGTATCCCAACTATGATCTGTCGCTTTCAACGTTGAAAGCTTCTTTAACAGTATTGCCTCAACAAAATTTCCGTCTCCCATTGCGGGCTCAAGAAATGTTGCATCTATGTTTTCTGTACACTCTTTAATTCCAGGAACATTTAGCATTTTCTCCACCATCCAAGAAGGTGTAAAAACTTCTCCATGTTTTTGAACACGGAGTTTACTTTTTATCAATTTTTCGGATGGTTCAGTCAATTTCTTGCCTTTCAAGATTCTTTTGACTTCTTTGGTCATTGTATACAAGTTCTGAAAAAACGATTTCTCTAGTGATTATATCAAAAATTCCAACAAATTATGAGATTCATGGGAGTTATAGCAAGACTTCCTCAAATCATTTAAAAAACTTATTCGGAAACCAACTTTTCCGAATAAGCTCTAATTTTTAAAGAATGAATTCACCAATTTTTTTCCAACAAAATCCCTCAAAGTTCCTCTGCCTTAAATTCATTATATCCTTCAAAGTAATAAGAATGGTCAATCCCTTTCATAAAGATATCGCGACTATCAATTTCATCAGTCAATGCATCTTTCAACACCTGCTTAATCTCCGTATCTTTAATCGGGCTTCGCTCCATGGCCATTAAATAGTCGTCCTTATCAACTTTTGACCAATCCACCACTTTCTTGAGCTCCTTTTTAAAAATCAGATCAAGCCAAATTCTGGTACTTCTTCCATTTCCCTCTCTGAAAGGATGCGCAATATTCATTTCGACATATTTCTCAACAATTTCATCGAAATTATTCTGTGACATTTGCTCAATGTTTTTCAAAGAAACTTCTAGATAAGCCAAAGGCGCATAGCGAAAATTCCCCTTCGAAAGATTAACTTGCCGCATTTTCCCAGCAAAATCATAGATATCTTGAAAAAGAAAGTAATGAATTTCTGAAAGCCCTTTGTAGGTGCCTATTTCAAGTTCATTGATTTTACCGCTTTCGTAAAGTTCCTTGGCACGACGTTTTGTAAAAATTTCTTCTTGACGTGCTAAGTCAGAGGAATCTTCTATTCCCAACTTGTTTTGTAATGCCATTTTTTCATCTCCTATTCCGATTTTATTCTTCTATAGCAGGGGGAGTCCATTTCGTACTAATATTTATTTTCTCAATATTATACCATACAGCCAGCTGGTTTGATTGAGGATTTTTTGACAAGTTTCCCGAAAATTCTGCAACAAATTCAAATTTTTTACGTATAAATAAGTAAGAGGGAAAATCTCGATACCAATAAACGGGAAAACATCTGACAGGAGAATTGACAGCAGCATGCAAAAAGTAGTAAAAACAAAATTGAGGCAAAAGGACTTGAAATCTCAATATTGACGCAAAATCAGGATGATTATATCAGTCTGACTGATATTGCTAAGTACCGATACAAAGAAAATGCAGGTAATCTTATCAGCAACTGGATGAGCAGTTACTCAACAATTGATTTCCTTGCTGCTTGGGAACAATTCAGCAATCCAAATTTTAAACTACTGGAATTCCAACAGTTTAGAAATGAATCTGGTCGACTATTTGTAAATCCTAAAATTTGGATTGAAAGAATGAACGGCATAGGGATTAAATCTTCCGCAGGGCGCTATGGTGGAACTTTTGCGCATTCTGATATTGCCTTTGAGTTTGCGTCCTGGCTTTCTCCGGAGTTCAAGCTTTATGTTATCAGAGATTATCAGCGCCTTAAACAAAGTGAAAGCTACACATATCACATAGAATGGAATGTAAAGAGGGAATTAGCTAAGGCAAATTACTCACTACACACGGACGCTGTCAAGAAATTCTTAATACCAACCCTAACAACAGAACAGATTAAATACGCCTACGCAAGTGAGGCAGATATGCTGAATGTTGCCTTATTCGGTTTAACTGCAAAACAATTCAAAGAAAACTTCCCAGAAAAGATTGGCAACCAGCGTGATAATGCAACCATTGAACAAAATATTATTATGGTGAATCTTGAATCAAACAATTCTCTTTTGATAGAACAAGGTATGACCCAACCTGAGCGCCTCAAACTTCTTAGAGATCAAGCTGTTAAACAATTGGAAACATTTTCAAAGAATAAAGCGATACAGAGAATCAAGCATATCGCGGAAAATCAGGATAATTAACATTTTGTCAAGCTCAAACTTATCACTTTTCTATGAAAATATGAAGTCGAGTTCATATTATCCTAAAAAATCCGCATACTGCGGATTTCAAAAGGTTATCTGATTACAAGTGATATACATTATTATTTATACAGAGCCCCCAACTGCCTAGAAACCGCAAAATCCGCAGCCTCAAGCTCCTTTGTCCCAAACCCATCATACATCGCCGGCCGGAAAATGCGCTCCTTAGGTATATTATGTAAAGCAACTGGAATTCGCAGCATACTTGCCAAGGCTAAAACATCAGAGCCGATGTGCCCCATGACAATGGCGCCATGATTGGCTCCCCAATGATTCATCACATCATAAACAGACTCAAAGCCGAGTTCGCCCAAACGCGGCGCAAACCAAGTGGTCGGCCAGGTCTTATCTGTTCGTTCATCCAAAATTTGATGTATCTCGTCATCCAAAACACAGGTCCAGCCTTCTGCCAGCTGTAAAGTCGGGCCAACGCCATCAATCAGATTGATCCGAAGCATTGTACATGGAAGTTCTGCTTGTGTTTTAAAGTGCGAGGAAAAGCCGCCGCCGCGGAAATATTCATAATTTGCCCTGCACCAGTCTGTTGCTGTAAGACAAGCTTGAATATCTTCTTCACTCATCTTCCAGAATTCTTTCATTGTTCCTTGACCATCAGCGTCTTTGGCAGCTGCGGTCCAGTCTAGAGCGGACGCGCCGGAATTAATCAGGTGCAGAATGCCGCTGCTGGCATGTCCGCTGAGTTTCTTTCCTGTCACGCGCGCCACGGATTCTGGACTCCAATAGGTTCGTACATCTGAAAACATCGCAGCCTTGTTGGTTAGAAGCGTGGCAAAAAGCATGGAGGCAGCATTCAACGAGTCATTTTCTGTGGCGAAGGCTGTAACAGGACGTGGGCCGTTCCAGTCAAAACTTGAGGCTAAGATGGCTTCTGTAAAATCGCCATTCGGCAGCCAATCTGTCCATTGTCGTTGTCCTTGAAAGCCTCCAGCAATGGCATTGCGGCCGCGCGCTTCTTCTTCCCAGCCGATTTCAGCCAGCTTTTCATTTCCAAACAAGATGTCTCGAATAATAATCGCTTGTTTGGCAATAAACTCCCAATCTTTGTCTGCCGGCACAACTTTCGATTTGGTAATGAGTTCAGGAAAGTCTTTACCTGCATTGATATCAATGCCTTCTGGGCAATTTTCCTTAATCCACCGCAGGGCTTTTTCGTATTCACTCTGATCGTAAATTTCAAGTGTCATGCGCCGCAAAATTTCTGTCATGTCAACAAACTCAACGCCCATCCCCAGATAATTGTTGAAGAATTTGCTGTCAATCTGTGAGCCGGCAATTCCCATCGATGACGCGCCGATATTGACATAGGATTTGCCTTTCATCTGACCAATCGCAAATGCTGCCCGGGCAAAAATCAGAATTTTGGCTGCGACATCGTCTGGAATGGTGTTATCATCCAGTTCCTGTACTTCTTGTCCGTAAATTTTGAAAGCTGGAAGTCCTTTCTGCGCATAACCTGCCATGGCTGCTGCCAGATAAACGGCACCTGGCCGTTCTGTCCCGTTGAATCCCCAAACTGCCTTGACTGTGCTGGGATCTAAATCCAGTGTTTCAGTGCCGTAGCACCAGGAGGGGGTGACTGTCAATGTGGCAACGATATTTTGTCCAATGAACTCTTCTTGTACAATTCCTGCATCGCCGCGTCCACCAATCGTGCGGCTGGCCACTAGGCATTGAACAGGCGTGCCATCCGCATAATGAAGATGACTTTCAATCAATGCTTTGGCTGCTTGCGCCATCGCCATAGTTTTTTCTTCCAAGGACTCACGTACGCCACCTTGTCTGCCGTCAATTGTAGGACGGATGCCGATTTTCGGGTAGTTTTTCATTTTCTCATCTCCTTGCTGCTAATCAACTTTTGATATTTCTGATAAATCTTCTGCCATAACTCTGAATCTCTTGGTAAATAGTTTTTCAAATCTGTCTGCGTCCTTGTCCAATCCCGAATTTCCTGTACATTGTCATAGATACCTTGTGCCATGAACTGAATGGTAATATTGCCCAGAGCCGTTGCTTCAGCAGGACCGGCACAGACTTCAGTGTTTGTGACATCCGCAACCAATTGACATAACAACTCGGACTGGCTCCCGCCGCCGACGATATAAATCGTCTCGTAGGCTTTACCTGTGACTGCCTTGATATGATCAATCGTTGCCTTATACTGCAGCGCTAAGCTCTCATAAACACAGCGAAACAGTTCTGCAGCCGTCTGCGGAATGACTTGCTGAGTCTCGGCCGCATAAGCCTGTATCTTTTCAATCATTTGATCCGGCTTGGCAAATCTGGCGTCCTCTGTGTCAATCATTGTTTGGGCAACTGGCGCTGTCATTGCTAACTCTGTCATTTGAGCAAAACTGTAATTTTCGCCTTGTTCATCAAACTCTTTTTGGAGTTCCTGAATTATCCAAAGACCTGTACAATTCTTCAGTAACTCGGTGCGCTTATTTTGTCCGATTTCATTGGTTAGCTGATAGTGATAAGTGTCTTTCGAAATGATGGGCGTCTGAAGCTCTGTTCCAATCAGAGACCAGGTACCGCTGGAGATGAAGATAAAATCCTGCTGTTGCGTCGGCACACAGACCAAGGCACTTGCTGTGTCATGCTCACAAACATTGATGACTTGAATGGCTTGTTTTTGCTGCGTAAATTCCGTTTTGACTTTGCCCAAAATGTTTCCTTCTTCAACAAGCGGAGGGAAAACATCTACTGGCAAACCGATTTTCTCAAGCAAGGTCTTATCCCAAGTCTTCGAATGCGGATTCATCAGCTGAGTGGTGGAGGCAATGCTCATTTCAGCTTTTATTTCACCCGTCAGCAAATAATTAAACAAATCAGGAATATTCAGGATATATTTCGTCTTCTGGAACAGTTCACCAGCTTGCTGCTTAAGAGCCAAAAGCTGAAACAGGCTATTGATTTCCATGATTTGAATACCGGTTTCTTGATATAACTCTTCGGCGGAACAGTAATTTTCCTCAAGAAAGCTGAGCATACCATCGGTCTCTGTGCCTCGATAACTCAGCGGATTTTGCAGCAGCTGACCTTCTTCGTCAATTGCTGCAAAATCAACACCCCAGGTATCGAATCCAATACTATCGATTGGATACTTCGCCGTTGCTTTTTCTAAGCCGACAAGAATTTCTGAAAAAAGGTAATCAAGATTCCAGAAAAGTTTTCCATCTTTTTTCACTACGGCATTATGAAAACGATGTATTTCTTCTATCTGTAGTACGCCATTTTCATATCGACCAAGAATTGCCCGACCCGACGAAGCGCCAAGGTCGAATGCGAGTACATTTTTTCCCATCGTTTCACCCCACTTTAAGATGTGAAGCTCGCCCGCTTTGAAGCGAGCCATTCGACTAGGTGCAGACCATTCGCTCTATGCGACTAAAGTCGCAAGGCGAATCGCAGCACCATAGCGAGAATGGACAGCAGCGTCCGAAGGACGCAGACAATTTCAGAAGCTTTAGCTTCTAGAAATTGCTAGGGCTTTAGCTCTGTGTAAAGATTTACCCCGCAGTGGCGGGGAAAGCGACCTCTAAGTGCTAAAGCACTAAGAGTCTGCTTAGAAAATTGAGGTTCTGCCTTTAGGCAGGTTCTCAATTTACTCACAGAGAAAGCGATGCGTATGCGGCTGAAGCCACAACGCCCTGCTTCTCTAATCTTCTAGCTTCAGGCGAGCTGAACTCAGTTCACTTTAATTGCATTCTTGCGAGCGAGAGCTTCTACTGCTCAGAGATATCTTTTTTCTGGCCATAATGTTCGAAAGCGACTGCCATGTGTGCCATTTCATCCGCCGGCAAAACCACGGGCTGCCCGACACTGCAAGCTTTTACATAGATTTCCGCACAATATTCCACTTCCTCAATCACGTTATAAGCATTGAGCAGGTCTTTTTCTCCTGCTAAGATGCCGTGATTGGCCAGAAACACTGCTTTACGGTCTTTCATCGCTTCTGTCGCATTCTGTGCCAGCTCTGGTGTGCCGTAAGTGGCATAATCTGCCACGCGCACATCTGGACCCGCTACGGCAATCATATAATGTGTCGCAGGCAGTTCCCAGCGCAAGCAGGCCAAAACTGTCGCGTAAATGGTATGCGCATGAATCACAGCAGTCATGTCCTCACGCGTTTTATACTGCATCAGATGCATTTCCCATTCTGATGACGGTGTCCGACTCCCTTCTACTATTTTACCATCTAGGTCTAAAATCACAATATCCTCAGGTTGAATTTGATAAAAATCAATCCCGCTCGGTGTAATTGCCATCCAGCCGTGTTCACGATCAAAGACACTGAGATTCCCGCCAGTTCCTTTCGTTAAACCAGCCTCACAAATTTTTACTCCGTATTTTACAATCTCTTTGCGTGCTTGTTCCATCAACATATTTGATTCATTTCCTTTCATTTTCGTTAAATATGAAAAATTCTATCTGCATATTTATCTTCGATTGCTTCGTTGTACTCTGGTCCGCCAATCTATCTGCACTCCGATAGATTGGCGGAACAAATCCTTTTTTCAACATGATTTGAGCTGCTTTTTTTCTAAAAGTACTGTTACTTTTTTTGTTTCTTCAAAAAAGGCTAACATTTTTCTCCTTATCTTGTATTCTCAGTCTTAAAAAGTGAGGTAATCCATTCGAATACCTCACTTTAAAGATTATTTACATCACGTGAAGTAGTTTCAGTACGAGAGCTAAGACAATAACTCCAAGAATCGCACGTGTCGAGTTGAAGAATTTCTTGCCCAACAACCAGTAGATTAATGCAACTAAAAGCGCTGGAACCAACATCGGCATGATCTGATTCAGTGTGTCCTGCAGTTTCAGTGAAACGCCGCCGGACTTGAAGGTCAGCGCAATCGGGGCATTGACCAAGGTCGGAATCATCGCGCCTATCACGGTCACACCCGGCAAGGTCGCAGCATTGGTCAAAGCATTAAGATGACCTGACATTGAGGTCACAAGTTTGACACCCTGCCGATAACCAATTCCAACCGTGAAGTAACGGAAAATCAGAATCGCAATATTCACTAGCAACCAGATAACAACACCGATGGCATTGCCCTTTAAGGCTAGATAGGAAGCGACCGAACCGAAAATTGTCGGAAACAGGACACCGAAAATCGTGTCGCCAACACCTGCAAAGGAGCCCATCAAACCTGTTTTCAAGCTGGCAACTGTCTCTTTCGCTTCAATTCCTTCTGCTTCCTCAGCTGCCATATCCATACCAATGATAAAGCCGCCCATATGAGGTGTGGTGTTAAAGAACTGCGAATGCGTCCTCAGCATCTCTTTCAGCTCTTCAGGATTATCCTTGTATTTCTCTTTTAAGAAGGGAAGCATTGAATAAAGATAACCGCCGCCCATCATTCGTTCGTAGTTCCAGGACATCTGGCTGCCAAATATCCATTTCAAACTTGTCTTTTTTATAAGTGCTTTATCAATCTTCATACTCATCGTCGTCCAAGCCTCCTGCTTCTATTTGTACATTTTCTGCTGTTACAACTCTTTGCGCCTTTTGTTCTTGAAAGTTTTCAACCAATTTCTTGAACTGTAGAATCGCCAAAGCAACACCAATCAAAGCCACACCAAACATTGGAATCTTCAAATAAGCCACAGCGACGAATCCGACAATCAGATAAGAAACAAAGTTCTTCACCGGCAGATAACGCAGCAGAATCGCAATACCAACAGCTGGAAGCAGACCGCCTGCAACCTGTAAGCCTCCGATAACCCAAGTAGGAATCACATCCGAAACAAATTTTACGATGGATTCGCCAAAGGCCAAGACCAGGAAGATCGGCAGACCTCTTGAAAGTCCCCAGGACAGCATTCCCATCCGATGGAAAAGGACTATCTTTTTAGTATCCAACGCCTCAATGGCGCTGTCAATCCGATGCTGGAAGAACACGTTACAGAAGCGGGCCAGAATGTCAAGCTGAATCATCAGCAAGCCGACTGGAACAGCCAAGCCAATTCCGAAAGCAGTTCCCTTGCCGCTCATAATCGCAAAAGCCGTTCCGACAATAGAAGCCGTCATATAATCAGGAACTGAAGCACCGCCGTATGACTGAATGCCAAGTCCCATTAATTGAAGCGTCGCACCAACTGCCAGCCCCGTCGTGATGTCACCCATCACAATACCAGTAATCGTGCCGATAATCAGGGCTTGATTTCCCAGAACACTAGTTCCTAAATTTTCAATGATGGCATAGAATCCCAATAGGGATAAAATTATAATTTGCCAAACTTGTAAGTCCATTATTTTCTCCTATTTTTTGTTATTTTTTCAAGAGCTGCGACAAAGGCCTTGCCTGCTCCATCGGCACCATTTGTGCTGTGATGCGGATGCCTTCCTTTTCCAGAGCAAGACAACGGTCAAGCTGGTCCTGTGTCAAGTAGCAGGACTTAGTAATCCGAACACCTTCAATACCTGGTTTCAAGCTAAGATTCCCTAAGTTAAATGCCTCAATTGGAACG
Source organism: Streptococcaceae bacterium (assembly GCA_031285775.1). GTDB lineage: Bacteria > Bacillota > Bacilli > Lactobacillales > Streptococcaceae > Lactovum. The sequence continues at coordinate 22,187 of JAITVN010000014.1, forward strand.
CCAGCGTCTATCAATTCAAACAAATCACTTAATTTTGGTACAATCAGAAACACCTTCTGTCCAATATAATTGCCTGCTTGAATGCGAGCGGCAGCAGTTTCTACCTTCAAAATCGAAAGTTTCACGCCGCCTGGCACGGCCGTTTTCAACGATGCTTTCTCAATTTCATTTTTAGCGACCGCATCATCCGCAATCATGATTCGAGTGGCACCCAAATTGCCGCTCCATAGCGTTGCAACCTGCCCGTGAATCATTCGCTCGTCCAGTCGCACATGAATGATACCGAGTGATTGCATTTTTCCTTTTTCCATTCGTTTAAGTTCCTCCTTTAAGATGTGAAGCTCGCCCGCTTTAAAGCGTAGAAATTTAGAAAAACTGGAGGAAAGGCTTCAGCCTTCTGGAAGTTTTGTCTAATTTCTTAGCTTCAGGCGAGCTGAACTCAGTTAATTTTTTAATATTGAATCGCGTTTGCGCAAACACTTTTCTATCATTTTAATGTCAATTCGATGACCGGAATCAATTCATCCGGACGACGAATCGGCAGATTTAAAACCAGCATCGTCGGATCAAGGGATTCTTTGATATGAACTTCAGTGATTTCCTTTTGTAGATCATCGGTCGCCTGACGCTCGCCGCCAATGTCTTTGGAATCAACAAATCTAATCTCAGAGCCATCATTCATCAGCGTCGCAAAATCAACTTTTCCGCCTAATTCCGGCAATAAAAGCGTCCGATAAGGCCAGCTGAAAATATGAAGATAGAGCTTATTTCCATTTTGGGTATAACGACAATCTGCTGGCGCTGGATACTTGCTGCCTGTCGCATGATAGACTGATTTTCCATGCTTTTCCAGCCATCTTCCGACTTCATCCAAGATTTTTTCACTTGTCGTATCCCAAAGTCCACGTGCATTAGGCCCGATATTCATCGTAAAATTCCCGCCCTTTGACACCGTGTCGACAAGCTGCTTAGCAACCATCTCAGCTGATTTGAAGTTGAGATTGTCACGGTCATAACCCCAGGAATTATTAAGCGTCTGCACCGTTTCCCACAGCTCATCGCCTTCCATTCCTTTTGAGCGGGCAAATTGTTCTGGCGTGCTAACTCCTCGATTCAATCCCAAACGGTCATTAATGAGAATATCTGGCTGAATCGAATAAATGAGCTTCTCCAGTTCTTCTGAGCCCCAATCTTTCTCGCCCTTTCCCTGAGAGTTCCCCCAGTTCCGATTTTCATAGGAGAAATCAAACCAGAGATAATCAATTGTTCCGTAGTTGCTCAACAACTCTGAAATTTGATTTCTCATGTAATTTCGATAGGCTGCCATATTTCCAGGATGATTTTCAATGTAATGTGCGTTATTTCGCATCGGATGATAGCCATCTACCAGAAAATCCGGATGATGCCAGTCAAGCAGAGAATAATAAATGCCGATTTTGATGCCTTCTGCTCGAAAAGCTTCAATGAGCTCTTTTAGCAAATCTTTCTGATAAGGCGTGTTGGTGACCTTGTAGTCTGTAAACTGTGTATCCCAAAGACAAAATCCCTCATGATGCTTGGCTGTAATGATGACATACTTAAAACCATCCGCTTTGGCCTTTTTTGCCCAGTCTTTGGCGTTGAGCAAGTCTGGATCAAAATGTTCGAAATACTTTTTGTACTGTTCGCTTGAAATCTCCTCCAGTGTCTGAACCCATTCGTGGCGCGCAGCGATTGAATACAGCCCAAAATGAATGAACATGCCGTATCTGCTCTGTGTAAACCATTGTTGCTTCTGGTTCATTGCCATTTAAATTCACCCTCTCCCTACTTTGTTTCAAAATGTATTATTTTGTTCTTTCTTGTTCTATAATGTATTATATTCTAATTTTTCTGCTTTGTCAAGCGCTTTCATTGAAAAAATAGAACATTTTTGATAACATTGTATCAATAAGGCGAAATAATTTGTTTTTATTCTTAGATAAGGTTATAATAAAATAACAAAATCAAACCAAGAAGGAGTATAAAATATCAATTATGCTCAAAAACGAACGACAAAAAAAAATACTTGACCTAATTCAAGAACATATTTATCTCACCAGTGCTTCTATTGCCAAGACATTGCAAGTTTCTGAAATGACCATTCGGCGAGACATTACCGAAATGGCGAATGAAAACAAACTGACAAAGCTGCACGGCGGGGCTCAAAAACTAGATATGACGCACAAAGAACTCACCACTGATGAAAAATTTCCAAGTCATGCTGAACAAAAGAAATATATCGGTAAAGTCATCAATAGCCTCGTTGAAGATAACGCGACAATTTTCGTCGGTGCCGGCACGACAATTTACTATGTGCTCACTGAGCTTCGTAAAGAAAATCTGTTCGTAATTACAAATAGCCTGACTGCTTTCAACTACCTGATCGAAAATACAAGTTATCGGATCATTTTAATCGGCGGTGAATTTTATCCTACAACCGAACAATTTATCGGCGACATTGCCACCAAGGCGCTTGACACCCTAAACATTGACATTGCCTTTGCATCCACAAATGGTATTCTTGATAATAACATCACAACCTCACACCTAAGCGAGGGCGCTGTTCAAAATGCTGCTTTCGCACACTCGAAAATTTCATGCATCGTTGCAGACAGCTCAAAACTGAACGTTTCTGATGTCTATACTTTATGCCCTCTTGATCAAATGGATTTTTTGATCACAGATGACGAAATTTCTGATGAGATGTTCGCACATTACGGCCAATATACGACAATTTTGAATGAGATTAAAGAATAATGTCGCCTTATAGAATTCTTACGCCAGTTAAAAACGACTAACTTTGGGGCTAGTCGTTTTTCTATTTCGTCAAATCGTTTCGATTTCTGACATTATCTAATTTCCTCTGTTTCCAGCGCAATACCCATTCTTGGGTGTTCATGCATCCTAATCGCAACGAGCGCAGGCCCCACGCCCAGCGCAATCACGAAGACCATCAGCACAACCATGCCGACATTTCCATAGATGGCGGATCCCGACAGCATCATGCCGCAGAGGATATTACCCAGCGTTTGGGTAACGTTGAATACGCCAGTGTAGGTACCGACGCGGTTACCTGCCATGAGGTCAGCCCGTAGGGCTTGGGCGAATGGGACGCAAATCATCTCCCCCACGGTCAGGACAACCGCAGCAATCATCTCTGTTGTGAAGTCTCGTCCAATAAAAGCGATGATGAAGCCGCCGCCTTGCATGATCATACCGACGCCGAAGCCGCGGCTGCGGGTCCAGTTTTTGGTCAGTTTGTTGATGGTGCTCATGAGGACGACAACCAGCAGTGTATTTGTTATCAATACCAGGCTGAGCATGCGCTGACCGTAGATTTCAAAGCCGAAGATGTAGATGGTCTTGAAGCTGTCGGACAGATGCACGGGCAGGTAATAGTCTACTTGTGCGAAAATCATGGCCACAAAAATGGACGCAAAGCAGTAAATCATGAAAATTTTGTCTTTGCTGACGGTGCGGTAAGCCTTGAAGATGTTCTCTTTCTTGACTGGGCTTTTTGACGGGTCGAAGCTTTCGGGAATCTTGAAGAGGACGAGGAAGAAGGCAAGGAGTTCTTCGAGGGTGATGGCAAGGAGGAGTTCGAAGAGGAAGTCGCGGAAGAAAAAGCCAGAGAGGGCGGAGCCTATGAGGATGCCGAGGTTGAGGCCCCAGTATTGGAGGCTGTACACTTCTTTGCGGTTGGTCTCGTCGGTCAGGTCGACGATCATGGCGCTGGAGGCGGTGTTGAAAAAGCCGAAGCCGAAGTTCAGAATAAGAAAGCCGAAGTAGGTCGTCCAGGGGCTGAAAAACCAGGGCGAATTCGAAAAGGTGGCGGTAGCTGCGCCAATCACGGTGATGAAGGTGGAAAAGAGCATGACAGGCCTGCGTCCGCGTTTGTCAGTCAAGTGACCTGCGTAAAGGCCGGCTAAAAAGACCAGCACGGAGCTGATAATCAGCAGGACACCAGTAACGCCAGCGCCGAGGTATTTGTTGTAGTAGATGGTCATGGCGCTGCCGACGGTTGAAAATGTCAGGGCACCGAGGAAGTTCATAAACAGCCGCAGCTGGAGGGTTGGATTTAGGTTTCTAAGTTCTTTCATGATGTTTTATATTTATTCTATTATTTTCTGAAAATTATTTGCGATTTTCTGTAAGTTGTATCTGCATGCGTCTCTTCTTCCCTAGTGCTGGCTCAATTGAGTTCAGTGCGCCTAAAGCTAGGAAATTAGATAATTTGAGAACCTGCCCAAGGGCAGAACCTCAAATTCCTAAATTTCTACGCTTTAGAACGGGCGCGCTTCACATCTTAACCTAGTGTTGGCTCAATTCGTGCTGTTTGACAGAGTTCAGTAGCAAATAAATCGCGAGAATTTCGATGACAACGAGTATTGCACTCACACCTGTATCTTTAATAATAGGTGAAATTGTGACAGTTAAACTCGCCACAATACTAGCCACTGGCTGGCGCATCGCACCGACTCCGTTGTAGGCACCAATTTTATCGGGGTCCATCATCTCCGCTCCCAGCACCTGAATCGCTGGCGTATATACAATCTCGCCGAAGGTGTAGATAAACGCAGCAATAAATACTGGCCAGAAGGAAGTTGTTAGAAATGACAGCACCATACCAGCGGTCATAAAGAGTGTGCCGATGACGAAGGCTTTCTGGTGGCTGATGTTGGCAAAGAGCCGATTGACCTCCGTCATGAAGATGACCACGAGCACGCAGGCAACGACGAGGAAAATCGTGAACATACGCTGACCGTAGATTTCGACGCCGAAAATGTTAAAGGGCTGGAATTCGTCGGCCAGATGGATGGGCAGGAAGTTGTCGAACTGCATGATAATGGAGGCGGCAAGGATGTTTGCGGCCATAAAAATCATGTAGGTTTTGTCTTTCAGGACGTCGCGGTAGGTCTGGAAAATGTTCTCTTCTTTAGGTGCGAGCTGGCTTTTGTGAATGGACTCGGTGATGAAAAAACGGATGATCAGGAAAGTGACTGCGGTTCCAGCCACTAATATCAAAAGCAGATCAAAGAAATGGTCGCGGAAGAGCCAGGCACCGAGCGCTGCACCAAGGATGGCGGAAAGATTAGCTGCCCAGTAATCGAGGGCGAAGACGATTTTCCGCTCCTGTATCTCGGCCAAGTCGATGATCATGGCGTTACCTGTCGTAACGACGCAATTGTAGCCGAAGGAAACGAAGAGGAAGGCAAGGAAGGTCAGCCATGGATCAAAGAGCAGGGGAGAGTTGGCAACGAGCGCAATGACAGCACCTATGAATTCTAGCAGCGCCCCAATGAGCATAGGAAGATGACGGCCGACTTTATCGGCAAAGTGTCCAGCTACAAGGCCCGCCAAGAAGGTCACGATGCTGGAGATAATCAGGATAATACCAGTCACACTGGCGCCCATGTTGTGGTTGTAGTAGATGGTCATGGAGCTGAAAACTGCGCCATAAGAAAAAGCGCCCAGGAAGACGATGAGTAGGCGGAGCTGCAGGTTTCGATTGAGGGCGAGGAAGTCCTTCATTGGCTACTTTCTAAATATTTTGAATATTATTGACATATTACCATATTTATGGGGAAAAGAAAAGCGTTATCACTGGGATTAAGGCTTTTTCTGCGCTTGTTGTCCGTTTCGTTCCGCGGGGAGTTTCTGCAAAAATAGGCGCACGGCCGATAGCAGCCGCTTCGCGTCTCAAATCTAAATTTTGAGACCTTCGGTCTCAGAATTTGCCTCATTGTGCTGCCTATTTTTGCAATACTCCCGGCTCCGCTCCACTCATTGCTCGTCATTTAATTAATCATATTAATACGAAGATACACTGGTGAATCACAAGTGTCAAATCAAATTTACCCAGTTTTCCTTTTCAGAGAAAACATCTGTAATCAGCATACTTTCATCGAAAATTGCTGATAAATAGATGTAATGATAGTGAACAGTTTTTAGTGCTCGTCCGTCATCTAGCAAGGTTCCAACTTCATTAGCAATCAGCGCCACTGCCGTTTCCAATTCCTGCCTAAATTTCCTCAAAATGGAGCCAGAATGATCAAATTCTTTGATAAAATCTTCTAAACGAACGACATCTTCTATTGCTTTGGCAGTATACTCAACTCTTTTCACTCAGTCCATCCTAACTTTTTTTTCATCTCGTCATGGCTATATGTTTTCTCGCCGTTCATTGTCCGGTGAAGACTCTCAGAAGTTTCTCTATAATAGCGAAGCATCGCATTTGCCTTTTCTAGTTCAGTTTTCATTTCTTCGTATGCATCAAGGTCAACAATGGCGTATTTTCCATAACCATTTTTGGTCAGGATAATCGGCTCTGTCTTGGTCACTTTTTTTAGGGCTGAGGAATAATTTTTTAATTCTACCATGGGTATAATATTGCTCATTATAGCACCTCTTTTTATAAGTTTAATTATACTTATTATAGTTTAATGCTCTGTTATTGTCAATATTGATATCAAAAATAGCATTTCCCGCCAGGTTTACGGAAAATGCTTTTTGATAAAAATATGTTTACTTCCGAATTTCCTTTGTCGTGGTCATAAAGTGCAGGAAATTTACCAGAATAAAGAGCGCCCCAGATAGGAAAACACCGCGGTAGCCGAACATTGTGGCGACAACACCGCCGACCAGCGGGCCGATGACGTTGCCGATGCTGGAGAAACTCTGGTTGTAGGCGAAGATTCGGCTGATCATCTCACTTGGCACAGATTTGGTCAGAAGTGAATTGATCTGCGGCAGCATGGTGGCATCCGACACACCAATGAGAAAACGAAAGACCATGAGCAGGAAGACGCTGCTGACAAAGGCGGTCGGTACTTGCACACAGAAGGCAAAGATAAAGCCGCCGATCAATAAATACTGCGGCCCGATTTTGTCGCCGAGTTTGCCGAATCTTGGCGCTGCAATAATTGTTGAGACACCAGGCAGCGCGGCGATAATCCCGACCAGCAAAGTGGTCGACCAGTTGGTATGATTGATTTCCTGCACAAACAGCGCCATGATAGGGTTGATCCCAGTATTGACAATCTGGATAACAGTTGTGGTGAGAAAGAGACCAAAGATGAGACTTTTATTGTCAAGGTGTCTAAATGGATGCGGATCCGCAGGTTTGTCAGACTTCGCAGCCGCTTCGCCTGGTTTGTGGCTTTCTGTCACGAAGAAGACACAGAGAAGGAAGGCTAAAAATAGCAGGGCGCCTGTCATCAAAAAGCTTCCACGATAACCAACTGCTGCAGCAATGACGCCGCCCAGTAAGGGGCCAAGCAGGTTACCGGCCGTTTGCCCAGTCACCAGAATTCCGAGAGCACGTCCAGCCTTGTCACGCGGTGTTTGTGTGGCAATCAGTGCGGTAGAGTTGGAAATAAAGCCACCGCACAAGCCCTGCAAAGCACGCAGCAGCATCAGCTGCCAGACATTCGTCACAAAGGCCATCAGCGCGATGACGATCGCCATTCCCAGCGACGCCCGCAGAATCATTGGTCTGCGACCGTATTTGTCAGCCAGCTTGCCCCAGACGGGCGAGATAATCGCGGTCATGACAAAGGTGATGGCAAATGTCGTACTGGACAGCAGGTTCAGTACTGGCTTGCTGAAATTCCCTAAATCTGAGATGTAAAGCGGCAGAAAAGGCATGATTGCCGAAAAGCCCATGCCTGCCATAAATACGCCGAACCAGAGGACATAAAGGTTCCTCGTGGCTTCACGCTCAATTTGTTTATTTTCTTGATCAGTTTCCATGATAATTCTATTTTAACTTCAAAAACTGTTTTTGTAAAGCGTTCTGTGTATTTTTCATCTTTCTTTGAAAACTTGTGCAACAACTTTGAAAATAATACGTATTAATAGATAAGCGGAAAATGACAAAGAAACCATTTTGTTATGCTTGATGTTCTAGAGTTTCACTCAATGATTATTTTCTTACAAAGCCCGAATTTCTGAGCACAAAGAAAGCGACGAGCACGATTGCGCCCACACTCAAAGCGACAAGACTCCAGTTCGGCTTTACAGTGTAGGTTTGGGTCAATGTGTGCGTCAAGTCTGACAAGAGCTGAGTAAGGAAAAAGTGACCGGAAATCGTCTTCATCGTGCCTGACAAACCGATGTATGGAACCATCATCCCGCCGAGAAAGTAAGAGATGAACATAAGAGGCGTCGCGACGGCGCTCGCCATTGAGGCGTTTTTGCTGGCAAAGCCGATGATAATCGACAGCAGGAAAAATGGAGAAGCGTAAAGATAAAGTTTGCCGTAAAAGAGTAGGAGTGTGTTCAAATCCGGCAGCACATAGCTGTATCGGTAATGCGCAACTGCCAAAATCGCCAAAGTCGACAGAAAAATGATCAGGACAAAGGAAACAAGCTGAGCCAAGAGGTAGACAAATTTGTTGCCGGCACGACGCTCCAGCAGAAAGTAGAAATTATCGCCTTTGTAGCGGCTGATATCAGTGGAAAAACTGACCACACTGGCAGAGAGCACTGCGTAAAACATGATGAGTGCAATGTTCTCAGGAATGTAGTTCGGCATCTGTTTTCCGAAACTTTCTGCAAAGACGATCATCAGGAAAATCGGGAACACGAAGATAAAAAACACAGAGACTGGTGTACGAAAGCGGATTTTCAGCTCAGTCGCCAGATATTTTGGAAATTTAGTCA
>JAITVN010000015.1 GCA_031285775.1 Streptococcaceae bacterium
CTAAGCGCTAAAGCGCTAAGAGTCTGCTTACTAGCTTCAGGCCTGCTGAACTCAGTTGATTGTCAAAATGTAACTGCTTGTTTACATACCTATTGTAACGCCTTGTTTACTTTTTGTCAAGTTGTGATCACAAAAAAGCTTTCTCATATAAACAGAGAAATCAGATTTGTACAAAAACTCGTCTCAACTGAGTTCGGAGCACCAGGAGGCATGAAATTAGAAAAATCCTAGAACCTGTGCTATACACAGAACCTAGGATTTCCTAAAAATTCTACGCCCCTAAACGGGCGCGCCTCACATCTTAATTAATCAACTGATTTAAGAGCTCCGAGCATATCCACCCGCTTCAGTTGGAAGTGTACCAAAATACTGAGCAGGAAGGTCGTTGCCAGCGTTATTGCGCCAGACAGCAGATAATTGCTCCACATCAGACTCGGATTGAACATGGCGTTATCTGGCGGCACCTGAGTGATGATGAAATAATGCAGATAAGCGCCCAATGCGTAGCCGCAGAGAATTCCGATGATGGACAAGAAAATCGTTTCGCGATAAATGTACAAGGTCACTTCGCGGTCGTAGAAGCCCAGCACTTTGATGGTCGAAAGTTCTCGAATCCGCTCGGAAATGTTGATGTTGGTCAAGTTGTAAATGACAACCACTGCCAACATGACCGCGCAGGAAATCAGTATAATCATCACTGAGTTGATGCCGTGCAGAATTGAATCAACAATGCCTTTCAATTCATTATTTTGAACAATAGCCGTAATTGAATTGTTTTTCATCAATTTCACGGATACTTTTTGAACATTTTTATCCTCATCATTTTTTAATTTAACAAGATGCGCGTTGCTGTCGAAATTCTGTTTGAAAACTTTCTGGTAAACTGTCGAATTCATGAAAATGTAATGTCCCATATACATTTCAGTAATTCCTGAGACTTTCATCGGAATACTCTTCTTTTTACTATCCTTGACCGTGATCGTACTGCCAATTTTTGCATGTGTCAACTTAGCCAGCTTCTCAGACAGAATCACCCCTTTATTATCCAAGCTTATTTTCTTGCCTGAAGCCCGATTGCGCATACTGATAAACTTGCTGAAATCTGTCTCCTTCTCTGGCACAATCAAGCTTATTTGCTGTGTTTCTCTATCCTGCCCAGCCACCTTCGTGAGCTCCCCAAAATAAACTGACTCCTGAGATTTTATGTCGCTGGAGGTCATTAATTTATCCAAAGAATTTTGCGCCTCCGCAGTAAGATTCGTTTTATTTACAGCAATTAGATCATAATGCAAAATATCGTTGAACTGCCGTGATGAAAGCCCAGATAAAGAATCTCGAATACCGAAGCCCATAATCAACAAGGCCGTGCAGCCTGCGATGCCGAAAATAGTCATCAGCATACGCCTTTTATATCGAAAAAGATTACGTGCAGTCACTTTATACGTAAAGCTCATATGACGCCACAAGGGACGAATGCGCTCCAGCAGAATTCTAGAACCAGCTTTTGGCGGTTTAGCAAAGAAAAGGCTGGCTGGCGCTTCTCTAAGCTCCACATTTGAAATAAAGTAGGCAGATAAAACCGTACAAACGATTGCCGTTGCAAAAGATGCCGCTGTCCAAGGAAGCGAAAAAGTCAGCTGCAAATCGGAAAATGTTGAAGAAGCCGTATAAGCATTAAAGACCGCATTCGGCAGAAAAACATGACCTAAAGCAGCGCCAACAATTGCGCCTGTGAAAGCAGAAACAAAGCCATAAACAAGGAATTTACGACGAATCTGACGATTAGTGTATCCCAAAGCCTTCAGCAATCCTAGATTCAAACGTTCTTCTTCTACAAAGCGAGTCATTGTGGTCAGGCAGACCAACGCAGCAATCGTAAATAAGACAACAGGAAAAATATTGGATAGGGCATCTATTCGCAAGGAGTCTTCCATGAAACTCTGATAACCAGGATTTCCTTCTTTTCGATTATTGACTGTGTAGACAGGAAGAGCGAGTTTTTTGAGCGTTTCTTCTTTCTTAGACAGCAGATTGGAGCTATCGGTCAGTTGCTTTTGAGCGGAATCAATTTGTGACTGAGCGCTTTGAAGCTGACTGGCTAATGCTGCATCTGTCGGGTAGCCCGCAGCTATTGCTTGTTCTAGCTGCTCCTTCTGCGGATTTAGCAATTCTTGCTGCTGATTCAATTTTGCCTGCTCGGCAGCCAGTTTATTCTTCCCCTCATTAATTTCCTGCTGAGGACCAGATTTTAAGGCTTCTAAACGTTTTTGCGGTTGCTTCTTAAGCAATTTCTCAAGTGCCGTTTGATTTTTGTCAGAGATGTCTTGGTATTGACTGTCATAAGGAGACAAGCTGTTCAATTTATCGTAATTGATTCTGGCAATCATGTAGACATCTGACTGAAAAAGATCATTTGTTCCCACAGCGTAACCATTTAGTTGCCCAGTGCCGATATTCGTATGTCCTAAACTATTCTTATCCACAAACTCACTCGACTTGACAAATCCTGTAATTTTGAAGCTGTGATTTTTCAGCACCTCTTCGCCTTCTGCCTTAGTCTCCGTAAAGTTTATCTTATCTCCAAGCTGATACTTTCCTTGAAGCAGATAATCGAGTGCGATTTCTTGAGGATTCTTCGGAAGTCTACCATCCATAATCTGATAAGTTGACAACTTTCCTGCTTTAGAAAAAACACGAAGACTCGTATTCGTGTCTTTAATCAGAACATCTTTAAAATAGCCGTACTCGACCTTTTTACTATCAGATTTGCTACTGATAAGCGCCTGGTCATTCTTGTCCAAGCCGTATGTTGAAGTAACGGTTAGATCTGCCAGATGATGCGTTTTATAAAAATGCTCAGCCGTCGCACGCATATCGGGACCCGAGACTTTCAGACCTGTAAAGGCAAAAACACCTAGACCCATCAGTAAGAAAATAGACAAAAAACGCCCGAATGATCCTGTTATTGAACGCCGAATGTTCCTATTTAGTATTTTCGTTTTCACATTCGCCACCTACCGTTCATTACCATTCAATGCTCTCAATATCCTGAGGATATTCATTGTCAATAATTGATTTGATTTTTCCGTCATGCATGTGAACCACACGGTCGGCAATTTGACTAATAGCCACATTGTGTGTCACGATAATAACTGTCGTACCTGACTGGCGAGACATATCCTGCAAAATCTTCAAAACTTGTTTGCCAGTTTCATAGTCAAGCGCACCTGTCGGCTCATCGCAAAGCAATATCTTTGGATTTTTTGCTACCGCTCGGGCAATTGCCACACGCTGCTGCTCACCTCCAGAAAGCTGTGACGGAAAATTGTCAATGCGTCCGCCTAAGCCCACGTCTTTCAGTACCTCTACGGGATCCAGAGCATTTGTAACAATCTCAGAGGCCAGCTCCACATTTTCCTTTGCTGTCAAGTTGTTGATCAAATTATAAAATTGAAAAACGAAACCGACATCAAAGCGACGATAACGAATCAAATCGTGCGGACTGAGTTTTGTAATGTCAGTACCGTCAATGATCACATTTCCGCTGTCGCATGTGTCCATTCCGCCGAGAATGTTGAGTACCGTTGATTTTCCAGCACCAGAAGAGCCTAAAATGACTGCTAGTTCGCCTTTTTCAATCGAAAAACTAACATTATCATTGGCTGAAATAACGCTGCTGCCTGTTTTATACTTTTTTGTTTCATTTTTGACTTCGATAAAGGACATAATTTATACCTCATCACAAAAGCTTTTACATTCGACATTCAAAATTTTGAAAAGGAATAATCTTATTTCTAATGATAGCATATTTTCACCTTAAATATTTAGACAGATTATTGCGAAAGTGTAAATTTATAAATGACTTCACGTGGAAACATTTGCATTTTTATTACATAACGTCTATGATACACCATTCATTTCAGTTTTTCTTATTTCGAAATTCATAAGCAGTCTGAAAGGTATTCTTCTTGAATATCTTGTGCACAAATGACCAATTTTGCACCTTCTTGTATGAGATGATGACAGCCGTCAGACTTTCCATCATTGATGTTACCTGGAACCGCAAAAACATCACGCCCTTCCTCCATTGCGCGTTCAGCAGTAATCAGACTGCCTGAACGCATCCTTGCCTGCACAACAACAATCCCGCGACTGAGTCCAGCGATGATTCTATTTCTGTCTGGGAAGTGGAACTTAAGTGCTTTTTCAGATGGTCCATACTCTGATAAAACGAGTTGAGTTTCTGCCATATGTTTCTGCAGACTGCGATTTTCTGAAGGATAAAAGACATCAAGTCCAGTACCTATGACAGCAATTGTAGTCATGCTGTTTTTCACCGCCGTAATATGACTGGCAGTGTCAATGCCGCGTGCAAGTCCAGAAACAATCGTGAAGTCTCGGCCGATTCCTTTAACGATTTTCTCGACTGCTTTGACACCTGTAATATCACAGTCTCTAGCACCGACAAAGGCGATTTTGGGATGATTGAGGAGTTCTAGATTGCCTTGGTAAAATATGAGAGCGGGCGGGTTATAGATTTGCCGCAGACTTTCAGGGTAGATGTCGTCCAATAGTGTGAAAGATGGGAATTTTTGGTAGCTTTCTTTTGCTTCTTGTGTGTCCTGATTCTTGTAACGTTCGATAAAATCTGCTAAAGAGCGAGCTTGAGCGATTTTGCCAATTTGTCGTAGGCTTAATTTTCGTGCGTCTGGGTGTTGCCGGTAGAACTTAATTAAGTGGGAAATTCCGATATTGCTGAGTCCTGCGGACTTGTAGCGGTAAATTTCAAAGTTTGTCAGCATCTTTTGTATTCCTTTTTTCGTATGATTTGGGAGCGAGTTGGTTCTTTTTCTTTTCTCTCTAGTATTTAATACGTAATTATTTAGCATTTGTAACCGTGGATTTTTGAAATTTGTGCGTTTTACTGATTTTTGTATAAAAAAACTGCCAGTTTTGTGGACTGGCAACTGTTTTCTTAAGCTTCTTGTTCATGACGCTCAACAATATTATAGTATACGCGGCTGGTGAGTTTATAAATCAGCCAGTAGAGGACGGCGACGAATGCGATAACACCAATGCTGACAGCAATCATGAGAGAGTTATCTCGAATCATGAAGGCTTGCTCGATTTTGACGACCATGTTGTAAGCAAAGATGAAGTGGACGATGGTGACGATAATCGGCAGGAAGAAAATCATGCGGACTTGAGAACTGATGGTCTTCTTGACTTCTGCTTTGGAGAGGCCGACTTCCTGCAGAATTCTGAAGGCGCGTTTGTCCTGTGTGCCTTCTGAGAGCTGCTTGTAGTAGATGATGAGCGCGGCGCCGAGGATGAAGCCGATGCCTAAGATGAAGCCGATGAAGACGAAGGAGCCGATGACTTGCTTTTGCTGGTTGATGGTGTCTTCTTTGAATTGTACCAGCATTTTCGCATCACTCGAACCATTCGCTTGTTCAGTGTTTTTCAGCACTTTGTCTTCGTTGGCCTTGGAAATGTCGAAGAAAGCGTAGAGGTTCGGTGTTTCCAAGGTGTTGTGTGAAGCATAGGTCGCTGCAAACTGCTCAAACACTTCCGCTGAAGAGAAGACAATCAGAGGCTGGCCTGTCGGTATGCCTTTGAGCTTTTTCAGGTGTGCTTTGACTTGGTAGGTCTGTCCGTAGGCAGATATTTCGCTGACTTTTTTGCTGCTGTCTCCGTTGTCGTAGATGACGACTTGATTTTGTGAGAGTTCTGGAACTTCATTTCCGAGAGCTTTGACGTCCCCAGCAGTGCTGACTGCGGCAAGTGCAGGACTTACAGCTGATTTTCCTGCTGGATAGACTTTGTATTCCATGACGGAATCCTTAAGGTTCAGCACGGTATTTTTCATTCTGACAGTCTGAATCTCGTCCTCAGGGAGCGTGAAGTCGTTCTTGGCGGCCATTTCCTGCAGCCAAGTCTTCAGCTCTGACGGCGTTGCCGCCGCATTTGTCGGATAAGCCTGACCTTCTTTAGGATATTGCTGGTTGGTACCTGACAGTGTGCCGAAATAGAGTCCAACAGTGACGACGATGGAGACCACAGCCATTGACAGGAGAATCGTGATGTTGCCGAGGCCGACGGCGTTTGCCTTCATTCTGTACAAAAGACTGGAAATTGTAATGAAATTACGCGGCTTATAGTAGGAATTGCGCTTTTTACGCCATTTCAAGTACCAAACGGTGGTTGCAATATAAAACATGTAGGTGCCGAAGATGACGAGGAGGACGGCCACAAAGAACATGGTGAGGGCCTGGATAGGATTTTTTACGCTTAAGGCGATGTAGTAGCCGACAGCAATCAGTGCAACACCAAGAATGGCAATCAGGATATTTCCCTTCGGTTCTTTCTCGCCCTTGCTCTCCTGACGCAGCAGGTCAAGGCTGGAAGACTTCCAGATGATGGCGCAGCCGATGAGGAAGAGCAGGATGAACAACACGAGATACATACCCGCCACGAGCGTGATAGACGTCGGATTAATGGCCAGATCAAACTTCGTTCCGCCGATGAGATTAACGAAAATCAGGAAGAGAAACTTCGAAACGGCGATACCGATGATGGTGCCGGCAATGACAGTGATGATGTAGCTAAAGACGAGCTCAAAAAAGGACACCACAGCAATTTTTCCCTTGCCAAAGCCCAGAATGTCGTAAAGTCCAAATTCCTTGGAGCGCTGCAGCTGTAAGAATCGATAACTATAGATGAGGATGATGGCTCCAAAGATGGCGAGTATCACCATGGCAAAGCCCATTGTCTGTGCGACGGCATCTCCGCCGGGCATTTTCTTCAGTGAAGACGAGAAGCCGATGCCTGTGGTGATGAATAAGAGCACAAACATGGTAACGGTTGACATGAGGAAGGGCGCAAAACTTCTCCAGCCTTTCCTCATGTTGGATAAAGCGAGTTTAAATGTCAGCATATTCAGACGCCTCCTTACATTACTTGCGCTGGATGAAGTGCTTGCTCAGCGCCATTCAGGAAAGAGGTCTGCGTCATGGTAATGTCTGTGGCAAATTCGGTCGCACTTCTGTCACCACGATAGAGCTGATGATAAAGCACACCGTCTTTGATGAAGAGCACGCGCTTGGCGTGACTGGCTGCGATGCTGGAGTGTGTCACCATAATGATGGTTTGGCCAATGCCGTTAATGTCTTCAAAGAGGTTCAGCAAGTCTTCGGAATTCTTGAAGTCAAGTGCGGCAGTCGGCTCATCAGCTAGGACCAGTTCTGGTTGTGAAATTAGTGCTCTGGCGACGGCGACACGCTGTTTCTGACCGCCTGACAGCTCGAAAGGCTGCTTGTCCAAGAGCTGCTCGATATGCAGTTTTGGCGCAAGGGCTGCGAGACGCTGCTTCATCAGTTTGTGGTCTTTTTTACCGAGAACAAGTGGCAGGTAAATGTTGTCGCGTACATTCAACGTGTCCAGCAGATTGAAATCCTGAAAAACGAATCCCAGATGCTCGCGGCGGAAAGTCGCAATGTCCTTGTCCTTAATCGCTGTGATATCCTGACCATTCAGGAGAACAGAACCTGTCGTCGGTTTTTCAAGCGTGGACAAAATGTTGAGCAATGTCGTCTTTCCTGAACCTGACTCACCCATGATTGCGATATACTCGCCATTATCGACTGAGAAGTCGATATCTTCAAGTGCTGTGGTCTGCTGTTTCGAAAAACGAGTTTTGAATACTTTTTTGAGGTGTTTTACTTCTAGTAACATTTTTGTACACTTTCTATTTTTTTATTTGCATAGTATTATATTTATGCGTTTGCTGAGGACAGAACTTTATTTTTCAACAAGTAAACATATCTTGGCATAGTGGAGTGGAGAAGATTTACGCCAAATGGCTGTACAATGAGGCAAAATGGGAGACTTCGGGCTCCCGTTTTAGCAATGAAAGCGCAGCTTTGCTTGCGGCCTGTACGCCCATTTGGCGTAAATCTTCTCCACGAAACGGACATCATATACAGTTTCTGTACAAAATATCCACTTATGTTTATTTTACTTTAATTACGGTTAATTCCGTCTAAAGCAGATTTGGAAATCTCAGATTTCTGGACTTCTTCCCAATTGGTCACACCTTTGCTCTCGTTGTAGGTGAGTTTGAGATAGGCTTCCTTACGAAGATTGTGATCCGCCGTGAATGTGACCGATTTTTCATCCCCACTGTTTTTAAATGCCGCTTGATTGTATTCATAACGCGTATAGATTTCCCCAGAATCACTTTTATCCTCATATTTCTTGCCGTCAGATTTGATTTGCGCATAATAGGATGTTCCGCCATAGCTGATAGACTCCCAGACTTTCATGGCGCCGAACAGCAGGATGACAATTGCCGCAAATGAAAAGAGTACTTTTTTCATGAAAACTTTTTCCTTTCTAATTAGGTTCAGCATGCCAGAAGTTAAGAAATTAGATGAATTGTGAACCTGCCTTGCAGGCAGAACCACAATTTCCTAAGCAGACTCTTAGCGCTTTAGCGCTTAGAGGTCGCTTTCCCACTTCTGTGGGGTAAATTTCTACACAGGGCTAAAGCCCTCGCAATTTCTAGAAGTTGAAGCTTCTGAAATTGTCTGCGTCCTGCGGACGCTGCTGTCCATTCTCGCTATGACGCTAAAGCGCCAAGTCGAATGGCTCGCTTCTAGGCGGGCATACTTCATACCTTTCTGTTTTCGATAATCTTAGTTTATCAGAAATTTGGCAAGTGAAACTTACATTTTGGTAAGAATAATTTTGTAGACGAAAAAACCGACGTTTCATTTATG
>JAITVN010000017.1 GCA_031285775.1 Streptococcaceae bacterium
TGGATGCCGACGAACGCTCGAAATATATCTTTCTGATGCTCTTTTACTGGCAGGACAACTACCTCTCCGTCTATCACTTTCTGGACTCACTAAACATAGGAAAAACCTCTTTTACCAACACGTCTCATCAGCTGGAAATAGAACTCGAGAATTCAAATATTGGAATCTCTTACACCAGAAAAGAAGGCTACTTCCTAACAGGTGCAGAAATCGAAATCCGCGCCAAGCTGATTACTCTAATCTTAGAAGACCTCGTCATTGATGGCGACGACTTTCTCTACCGCTACTTCCTAATCAAAGAGAAAATCGGCTTCGACGATTTTAAGGAAGTTTCAGAAACAATCCTGAAATTTCTAAAAAAGTACGCCATAAGCCTTGTAGAGAACCGCCTCAAAGAGTTTAGCTACATTTTCTTTCTGCTCCTGCCGCGCCTGAGAAAAGTCTGCAAAGAAATAGAAAATAAGATTGACCAAAAACTCCTGATAGGTACTAAAGAGTACGCCTTCTCAAAAGAAATCCTGTCACATTTCGGTATCGAAAATCAGGAGGCGATTATCTACATCAGCAGCTGGCTCCTAGGTTCGGCATTAGGAAATATCAATGACCAGGGATCCGATTACCAGAGGATTTATGAAATGACTGAGCACATCGTGCAGCGCTTTGAAATGTTGAGCGGTGTTCGATTCAAGGATAAAACACCGATTATTCAGCGACTTTACAGCCATTTTCGGCCAGTCTATTATCGCTTGTGCTTCCACCTCCCGATTATCAACAACCTCTACGAGAAAATAATCCAGGAGTACTCAGCCATCTACATGATAGTAGAAGAAATGATGCGTCCCTTTGCAGACAGCCTTGAGATGACCATTCCCAAAGAGGAAATTGCCTTTCTCTCCATGCATTTCGCCTCCTATCTGCAAGAATACGACGAAACCATTGTCCAGCAGAAAGTCGGCGTCATCGTCTGCCCGAACGGCATTGGCAGCTCTGCCATCATCTACAATGAGCTGAAATCCATGTTCCCGGACTTTATCCTGCTGGGTCCAATGGAAACGAATGAACTCTTTAAAACCAAGCAGAACTACGATATCATCTTCGCCACCAGTTCCAACATTCGTTTATTTACCCTGAAAAAACCGATTTACTTCGTGAATCCGATCATGACAAATAAAGAGAAAATCCAGCTTACCTACGAAATCTATAACGGCAAGAAACTACCAATGCGCGCGCAAAATGTTCAGGATATTCTGCAAATCGTGGACAAATACAGTGGAATTGAACATAAAGACAAATTAAAGCAGGAAATTCAAAACTACTTTCATCAAGAATTATCCACCAGCGAGGACTGCCGCATAGAAAAAGGAGAAAAGTCTCTCAAAGAGCTGCTCAAGCCAGAGTACGTTCAGACTCAAGTCCCTGCCAGAAGCTGGGAAGAAGCGCTCTATTTCGCAGCTACCCCTCTTATTGAAAGAGAAATCATCACCAGAGGCTACATTGACACAATCATTCGCATGACCAGAACAGAAGGTGCTTTCTATGTTCTGATGGACAAAGTTGCCCTTGTCCACTCCAAGCCAAATGACGGCGCACTCCAGCTAGGATTAGGCTTAAGTGTTTTATCGGAAAGTATAGACATTGTGGATAAACCCGTGAAATACATTTTGACACTTTCAGCCCTTGATAACAAGCAGCATTTGAAAGCCATGGCAGAGCTGGTTTCTCTGCTTGAGCGCGAGCAATTCTTTGAGATGCTGGACAAAGAAAACAGTCCGCAAAAGATTTATGACTGGATTTTGGACAGAATAGACTAAAAACAACAAATGACATTTGAATAAATCATAAAGAATTGTCTATTTAAGAAAGGTAAAACAATGAACGCAGAAAATATTGTTCGGCGCGTCATCAACGAAGAAATAGCAGCACTCCAAGTTGTTGAAGCGCGCCTTGTCCATAATTGCACAGACTATGAGAAAATTATAAACCATATCCTGAAAATGAGAGGGCACCTCATTTTCATGGGTATAGGTAAAACTGGACACATCGGAAAAAAGCTGGCCGCCACCTTTGCGAGCACAGGGACAGCGTCATTTTTTGTCCACGCCGCAGAAGCCATGCACGGAGATTTGGGAATGATCTGCCCGGAGGACCTCGTCATCATTATCTCCAATTCCGGCGAGACCAAGGAAACCCTAGCTCCTGTTTCAGCCATCCGGCAAATCGGTGCAAAAATCGCGGCTCTGACTGGAAACAAGAATTCAAGCCTAGCCCAGGCCTCTGACTTCATCCTAGAAGTCTTCGTCGAAAAAGAAGCAGACCAGCTGAACCTTGCTCCCACAAACAGCTCAACCGCAGCTTTAGTGGTTGGGGACAGTCTCGCTTTGACAGTTTCAGAAATGAAAAGATTCCGACAAGCAGACTTTGCCAGATATCACCCCGGCGGTGCACTTGGTCAGAGATTAAAAGTCATATGATGTCCCCCCTGTTTGGGGCGCTTGCTGAGCGTGAGATTAAAGTCGCCCTAGAAGAACACGCTGCGGATACACAACGCCATTTCAAAGTCGCATTTCGTCGCGCAATCAGCCATTTAAATGTCTCTAAACACATCAAACAAAAAACTGCCACCGTGCAGTTTTTTTGGAAGCTTTAATAAAAACCAGCTAATAAATATTGACTGGTTTTCAAATGACAACTGAGCTCACCTCAGCTCACCTCACCTCTTATTATAACTGAGTTCGACGCGCCAGAAGCTAGGAAATTAGATGAATCTAGAACCTGTGCTTCGCACAGTACCTATATTCCCTAAATTTCTACGCTTCTTAACGGGCGCACCTCACATCTTATCATAGCAACTCGCCATATTTCCAAACAAACAACTTCTTAGCCAAAGTCGCCAGCAGCATGTAGAGCAGAATAATCACCGCCAGATAGCCGAAATACTCAATAGGAAGCGAAGCCAGGCCGATAGAATGACCAAAGCCAGTAAAAGGGATAATTGTCAGGCAGACGATTCCCAAAGTGCTTAGGACAATCAACGGGAAAGAAGCACGATTCTGAATAAAAGGAATTTTGGGGCTGCGAATCATGTGAATAACGAGTGTCTGACTCCACATGGATTCCACAAACCAGCCGGCTTGAAAAAGCGCGATGTAGTAGACTTGTGTGGCTGGATCACTGATCTGATGGAAAAGCAGCCCGCCTGTCATCATTGGACAAATCACGAAATACATGAGCAGGTAGGTACAGATGTCAAAGACCGAGCTTGTTGGGCCAATACAGAGCATGAATTTTCCGATGGATGATGCGTCCCACTTGCGTGGAACGGCCAGGTATTCTTTATCGACATTGTCCCAGGGAATGGCTGTACAGCTCAAATCATAGATGAGATTGAGCAGGATGACATGCAGCGGCAGCATCGGCAAAAAAGGCAGGAAAGCGCTGGCAATGAGAACTGAAAACATGTTACCGAAGTTAGAACTTGCGGTCATCTTGATATACTTAATCATGTTGGCATAAGTCTTACGGCCCTCGATAATGCCTTTCTCCAGGACCATCAAGTCCTTCTCAAGCAAAATGATATCAGCAGACTCTTTAGCGATATCAACAGCAGTGTCAACGGAGATTCCAGCATCGGATGCCTTCATCGCCGCAGCATCGTTGATGCCGTCTCCCATATAGCCAACACTGTGTCCATTATTGCGCAAGGCAGAAATAATACGTGCTTTCTGTTGAGGAGACAGTTTGGCAAAAACAGAGACTTTCTCTGCGATAGCTGCCAGATGCGCATCAGACAATTGATCAACTTCCGAGCCAAGAAGGATCTGATCAACAGGAATTCCAACTTGGAGACAAACTTGTCGGGTCACCATATTGTTGTCTCCTGTCAGGACTTTGACAGCAACACCGTGTTCATTCAGAGCTTGGATCGCACCAGCTGTGGACTCTTTTGGCGGGTCAAGGAAGGCCAGATACCCCATCAGAACCATCTCGCTTTCATCGGCCACGGAGAATTCACCAACAGGAGAAGGATTTGTCTTTTGAGCCACGGCAATGACTCTGAGACCTTCTCGATTCAATTTTTTCACTCTGTCTAAAATCTCTTGACGAAGACTGTCTGTAAGCGGCAGCACTTTTCCATTTGACTCAGCGAAGCTGCTGATCGAAAGCATTTCCTCAACGGCTCCCTTTGTGATCATCTGAGTTTTACCGTTTTGAACGACGACACTCATGCGACGGCGCGTAAAATCAAAGGGAATTTCATCAACTTTCACAAATTTTTCCGACAAACCCTGCAATTCGGCTTCTTGGTCCTGCTTTTCAGCCACTTTTTGGATAATGGCATGGTCAATCAGATTTTTTAAGCCAGTTTGGTAGAAACTGTTCAAAAAAGCATGGCGAAGCACTCGGCTGTCTTCTTTGCCTTGGAGATTCAAATGGTACTCTAAAACAACCTTGTCCTGGGTTAACGTACCTGTCTTGTCTGTACACAGGATGTCCATTGAACCCAGATTCTGAATTGAATTCAGGTTTTTGATGATGGTTTTCTCCTTTGACATGGCAACCGCTCCTTTGGCCAAGGAAGTTGTAACCACCATCGGAAGCATTTCAGGCGTCAGGCCGACAGCTACTGAGAGCGCAAATAGAAGGGCATCCCCCCAATTGCCTTTTGAAAATCCGTTGATGAATAAGACAATCGGCACCATCACAAGCATGAAACGTATGAGCAGCCATGAAACCTTATTAATGCCAGTCTCAAAACTAGTCTTCGCATGCTTGCAGTTCATGGACTTGGCCATTTCGCCGAAAAATGTCTCATTTCCCGTCCGAATAACAAGCCCCTTCGCACTTCCGCTGATCACATTTGTTCCCATAAATGCCAAATTTGGAATCTCGGTCAAGTTCCCATGAACGCCATTGAAAGGATCGGCGGTTTTTTCAATTTCAATACTCTCGCCTGTCAAGGCAGATTGACTCAGGAACAAATCCTTTGCCTGAATGATCCGCAAATCGGCGGGAATCATATCTCCAGCCGCCAAATGAACAATATCGCCCACAACCAATTCTTCAATTGGAATTTCGCGGGGCATTTCGTATTCCTGGCGCGAAACACTGCAGGTCGTTGTGATCATCCTGAGCAGATTTTCCGCAGCATGTCCACTTTTATTTTCTTGGAAGAAGCGCAAACTGCCAGAAATTACAACCATGGTGCAAATAATGGCAATCGTTGTGAAATTTTTCTCTCCAGCTGGAACAAAGATAACATCAGTAAAAACAGACACAATCACAAGCACTGATAAAATGGCAGTGAAAGGATTGACAAATGCCGCGATAATACTTTGTCCTAATGACACTTTTTTCCCGCGAGAGACTTGATTGTCGCCGTATTGGAGACGGGATTGGCTGACTTGCTTTTCAGTCAGTCCAGTAGTATTTGTTTGAAATTGATTAAACAATTCCTGAATTTCTGAAGCCGCCGAAGAGTTATAAATCTCCTGCTTTCTGCTTGTACCGCTGTTTTGAGCTTGAATTCGCTCTGACACTATTTTTCCTGTTTGATTTACTTTTAAAATTTGCATTGGTCCTTACCTCCATGATTTGAAAATTGAGTGTATGACCTGAATACCAATGGGCTTAATTACAAAAGGAAAGGCAGAAGGAACTTACCTTTCTGAAATATGATAATCTGCCGTCAGATTCAGGTGTGTCTAAATGTCCAGCTTCCATTCTGCTTTCTCCTTTCTTTTATAAAATGTGCAATAGGCTTAATCTAAATGCAATGCGCCACTTCCGCAGTCATAGGGAAATCCGTCCATAAGGCACCAGTCCCTAAGTATCGGGATTCTGTACTTTGTTTCGTGACTGCTGAGTTCAATAAAGTGCAAGCAAAAACACCGCTCGATGATTCAAACGGTGGCCTAAATAAATAAACAGCGCAACAAAAATGTCAACAATAAAACAATATGGCAAGAAGAGGGGTTTCCTGCACAGACTGTGTTATAAAGCGCAAATTGTCTAATTTACTTAAGTGATCGTCTGAACTTTTTAAAAAATAACAATGGCCATCAGGATCCATCTCCTTACCTCCTTTCATTGACTAAACACTATTTTTCGTTTGGCTGCAGAGAGCAATCCTGCAGTGACGAAAAGGTGAATTCTGTAGTGACTTGGGAACTCTTCCCTGAATCAAATACAAAAAACTCTGCTATCGGCAAACAACGATAACAGAGCACAAGATCTCATCCCTAAAGGCATCAAAACGAGATACCTCATTGGTTATCGTTCAAGCTTCAGCATCACAGGGCGATGAAGTTACACTATTCCACGCCTTATTGTCGACATGGACTGCTGGCCAACGCGTAGTGTCTCCACTATTTAGCGGCAGTAACCCGTATCCCTGTGGTAGCCTCACCTACCGAATCATAATACTATTTTAATATACATCTAATTTCTTGAATTGTCAATTCATATGATTGAAGCTGTCTATTACGTTACATAAAGCGAATTAAAGTGTAGAAGCTGACAATATGAATCACACGTCAATTCATAATAATTTCATAATACATTTAGTCTAGTAGTTCTTATGGTTCTGGAATTGAAGCCTCACGCGGAATTGTTGTCAAATCTGCATAGATGAGCTATAATATAAGTGAACTATATTTTAAATTATTAGTAGGAGTGGAAATGACAAAAAAAATCGTTGTTGTTGGGGCAGGTTTTGCAGGCCTTAAAGCGACCAAGACCTTGTCAAAGGCGCTGAAAACTGAGGCGGAGATCACTTTGATTGACCGTCACAGCTATCACACCATGATGACACAGCTGCATGAGGTAGCTGCTGGTCGCGTGCCGTTTACCAATGCCCAATACGACTTAGGCCGCTTAGTTGGCAAGAGAAAAAACGTTCATATTGTGACGGATGAAGTCACAAGTGTGGATAAGGACGCAAAGGTTGTTAAAACCACACACGGCAGCTATGCGTATGATTATGTGATTGTGGCAATGGGTGCTGAACCAGCAGATTTCGGCGTACCTGGCGTAAAAGAGCATTCCTTCAGACTTTGGTCAATGGAAGATGCGATGAAAATCAAGCATCATCTGGAAGAAATTGTACAGCGTGCGTCAACGGAACTAGACGATGACAAGCGCAAAGCTATGCTGAATTTCTCAGTGGCTGGCTCAGGCTTTACCGGCATCGAAATGATGGGTGAACTCATTGAATGGCGTGATGTGACAGCAAGAGACTGGAAGATTGATCCGAAAGACTTTACGCTCAACATCATCGAAATGATGCCGACGATTCTGAATACGCTTGATCGTAAGCAGGCTGACAAAGCCATGAAGTACATGCAGAAGCACGGCGTCAATTTCTTGATGAATCATGCAATTAAAGAAATTGGTCCTGATTCGGTGCAAGTTTCTGTCGGCGGCAAAGACGAGGAAAAACACACTGAAACGATTCCAACTTACACACTGATTTGGACAACTGGTGTACAAGGCAATACCCAAGCGAGTGTCTTCGAGCTTCAGGAAACGGAACGCGGACACCGTCTTCAGGCAAACGAATACATGGAAGCCATCGGTTCTGAGGGGAAAGGCATCTATGTTGCCGGCGATATCTCAGGTTTCATCGGCACAGACGGCCGTCCTCAACCGCAGATTGTCGAGGCAGCTGAGCAGACAGGAAGCGTTGCCGCAGCTAATATTCTAGCGGATATCAAAGGCGGCGAAAAGAAGAAATTTGACTTCCATATGTCAGGAACCATGGTTTCTATCGGCGGTAAGTACGGTGTTGCCTTCCTTTTCAACAAATACCGTCTCTCAGGTTTCTTTGCGATGTTTATGAAGAATTTCATCTACATCATTTACACGCTTGAAATCGGATCGCTCTGGTACTTCTTCACATATCTGAAAAATGAATTCTTCCATACGCCAGACGGACGCAATCTGGGGCGCGGGCATTTCTCACGTTTGGCCAATGTGCTCTGGAGCTTCCCGCTGCGTTTGTTCTACGGACTGATTTGGCTGCTGGATGCTGTTCCGAAGGTCTTTGGTGATTCGGCGCATTCATGGATGGGCGATAAGGTTAAAATATCAACTTTCATGGATTACTCTGGCGGTTGGCTGAAGGAACCCATTAAAAAAGCAGCTACTGCAGCTTCGAGTGCTTCAGATGCAGCGGCAGGTGCCTCAACAACTGCAAGTTCTTCATCTTCAGTTGCTTCAAGTGCAGCAGATGCCGCAGCTGGTGCTTCAACTGCAACCTCAACTTCGTCAAGTGCAGCAGCCGCAGCACCACATTCTACTGGCGGATTCATGGGCTGGTGGAACAGTATCTTCAACTCAACCACGGATGCCAGCGGTGTGAAACATGTCTGGGGTTTGACTTACGAGTATGGTACGATGCCTAAGGCTACCACAAATGGTGTGCCTAGCTGGATGCAGCCGATTATGAAAGTCTTCATTCCAAATTATGAAACGGCTCTGTTCCTGCAGAAAGTGATGTCCATCGTGGAGTTGCTTCTGGCTTTGGCAATTCTGTTTGGTGCCTTTACCTTCCTTGCCTCAGCTGCAACAGCTGGATTGACAATCATGTTTGCATCAACTGGTATGCTGACCTGGGTGTCCCTCTGGTACATCTTTGTGGCAATCGCTCTGATGAATGGCTCTGGCCGTGCGATGGGCTTAGATCGTTGGATTCAGCCTTGGATTCAGAAGCATTTCTTCCACTGGTGGTATCGTAAACCTCAATCCATCTATAAATAAAATTTTCTTTATTATTTTTGATAAAGATCAAAGAAGTCCTGAGACAAGTATTCTTAGGACTTTTTCTTTTTTGAGACGATGGAATTTGCAAGGGGGTATTATCTGTACAAAAACAATTTTCAGGCTCTGAACAAATTAAAATTAAAAAAATAGAATATTTCACATATCCTTCTAAAGTATGAGCTTATTATCGAAAAATATGCTAAGATGTAAATAGAAAGTGAGGTATAAGCCTAAGTGAAAGATGACACAAGCTTAAAAGATCAGCTGCGAAGTCAACGGGACGATTTAGAGAAAATTTGGCGATTGGAGAGCATATGGGATATTCCAGCAAATCCTTTTGCCCTGCCAGAAAACAAGCAGCTTTTATCTGCGCTTTCTAGATGTACAAATCAATCAAACGAGACACTCAGTTTAAAAAAGGAAGCAGCAGGCTTTGCGGATTTGGCACAGGACCGTGAGAACGTTGAGTTGGCACAAACGAATTATAAGCTGGCTTGGTATGATCTTCAGGTGAGCACTGATCGTTTTTTCATGGCAGAGAATGAAAGCGAGGCGCTCAAAGCTGAAGCTCTGGATAAACTTTCAGCTTTTCAAACCGCAAAAAGTCATTTTGAAGGCAGTTGGCACGCCTATTCAATTCGTGCAAAAAAGGCGCTGGTCTTTATTGAGACCGTGCGGTCTTTTGACACACTGTCTGACGAAAAAGTGGCTCAGAGTTTGCCCCAACCAAACGCTGTCAATTACTCCTCAACTGCGAGTGAATCAAGTAAAAATGAGCTTGATTCCAATAATGGCGACTACACCAGAGAGTTTAAAAAAAGTGATTTTGGAGGCGCGCTGAAGCAAGAAAAAAGGAATTATTCCGCAGATGTGCACAAAGAAATAACACAGGCTGATCAAGTGCATCATTCAATCTTGGAACTTGATAATATTCATAAATCTTATTTTTTGGGCAAAGAGGAGTTTCCTGTTCTTAAAGGGATCAATCTGAAAGTTGACCGAGGCGAATTTATCAGTTTGCTGGGTGAGTCAGGCGGCGGAAAATCCACCTTAATGAATATCATTGGCGGATTGGATAGAGAATATGAAGGCCAGGTCATTATTGACGGTCAACCGCAGAAATCCAAAAAAGAAAAAGATATGGACATCTATCGCCGTGATATGGTCGGTTTTATTTTTCAGTCCTTTAATCTCATCAGTTATTTGAATGTACTAGATAATGTACTCGTTTCGCTGAGGATGACAAAACTGACGGATAAGGAAAAAAATCAACGCGCTTTAGATCTGATAAAGCAAGTGGGACTTTATGAGCACCGTAAGAAAAAACCTGCGCAGCTTTCAGGCGGTCAGAAACAGCGTGTGGCAATCGCGCGGTCTTTGGCAAGCAATCCTGAGATTATACTGGCGGATGAGCCAACAGGCGCCTTGGACTCGGCCAATACTGCTGAAGTTCTAGAGATTTTGGATAAGATTGCGGCGTCTGGTAAGACAGTTATCGTTGTGACGCATTCTCAGGAGGTCGCCAACCACGGAACCAGAATCGTTCACTTGGAAGACGGCAGAATTCTGAAAGATTCTCGTATCAAGCAGGCATACCCAGTCATACAAGCGGGAAAAGAGTTCAAATCGAAGGCTTTGAGCTATCTTGATACTTTTCGGATGGCCTTTAAGCATTTTCTTAGTTCTTGGAAGATGAACCTGCTGATTGCAATCGGCTCAGCCATCGGACTGGCTTCAGTGATGTTCTTTTTAGGACTTGGCAACGGCGCCACAAAGTACATGAATGATCAGATTACGAGTATTGCGAATCCAGATGTCTTCATTGTTGCAAGACGCGGCGCTGATAATCAAGCGAAGAATAATATGGCGGCTTGGGGGCAGGCAAATGGAGCAATTTCAGCCTCTCCAGCAGATTATTATTTGAATGACAACTACCAGGAAAAAATAAAGAAAGTTGATCATGTTAAGTCGGTGAGTTCAATCTTTGTGGTAATGACGCCGACTACGATAAGCTATGAGGGAAACACTCGAAGCATTGGGAGTGTGATGAGCTGGTCAAGTCTCATCAATGAATCAAGCCTTGATGCCGGGAAAGCACCTGCTAAGAATGAGCTCGCAATCATGGAGACAGATGTACAAGCGCTGGATCCGAAGGCCTATGCGGATAAGAACTGGAAAACGATGGTTGGCAAGACAGTTGATGTGACGTTCACGCTGCAGACGCCAAACGGTCCAAGTCAAGTAATTCAGAAGATGACCATTTCGGGCGTGATGTCTCAGTCTCCGACAAATGGGGCAATGGCTTCTTATGATACGATTAAAGACCTCTATGAGTCAAATGGTGTCTCTACTGAGACAAACTTTGCACTGGTTACGGTTGACCAGACGAAGAATGTTAAACAGGCCACTCAGGACGTGAACACCATGAAAGTGGATGGCAAATACATTTTTACCACTCAGGGCGTCGGCAGTATTTTAGACACAATCAGTTCAATTACGCAGATTGTCAGCATTGTGCTGGCGGCGATTGCTGGAATTTCTCTACTGGTTTCAATTTTCATGATTGTTGTCACGACTTATATGTCAGTGGCGGCGCGTACAAAAGAAATTGGTGTGATTCGTGCCATGGGCGGCCGCCGCAAAGATATTTCACGCTTGTTCACGGCCGAAAGTCTGATTCTGGGTATCTTTTCATCAATTATCGCTGTGGTGATTGCTTTTGTCGGGCAGATTCTTATCAATAAGGGCATGTACGACTTAGTCGGGGGCGACATAGTGCAGATCATGCCGATGATGATTGTTTTGGCAATTGTGATCGCCTTGATCATTGCCTTCTTTGCCAGCTTGGCGCCATCAGCCAAAGGTGCGCGTTTGAACACAATTGAAGCGCTGGCTGCCGAATAAACGATGTTAGCAGACAAAATATAAACAATTATAAGAAAAATCCGAATTCATTGCGAGTTCGGATTTTTCTTTTTTTAAGCGGCATCAGAATTATTTAGCTGCCTTAGTATCTGGGCTTATGGCAACATATCTGAGAATGTATACGGCTACTGCAAACCCAGCAGAAGCATAGGCTGCGTAGAGCGCATTGTCACCGACACCGACAAGCTTAGCACCGATGAAAGCAACAACTTGACCAATTGCCAATGCCCAAAATAAAGTCACTATAAATTTCATTGTACAAATCTTACCTTTCCCTTTTATCTAAAATCAAGTATAATACTTATAGGAGAAAATTTCAAGAATGGGCTTTGCGCTACTTAATACTAAAACTGAATTCAGCTTTCTTGACTCGGTTGTGAAGCTAAATACCTACCTGGACAAGGCAGTTGAGCTGGGCTATGAAACGATCGGGATTTGTGATAACGACAACCTTCATGCGGCTTATCGTTTCATAAAAGGCGCACAAAAGCGAGGGCTTCAGCCAATCGTTGGTTTTTCGGCAGACTTTATTTTGGACGATCTGCGGATTCCAATGCATTTCTTTGCTTTGAATACCCCGGGTTATCACAATTTACTGCGGATCTCAACGCGGAAGGGCTTTGGCCGACATGCCTTTTCGGATTTATCGGATGTACTGGAGGACGTGGCCATTGTGCTGCCAAATGATTTTTCGGAATATTTGCCGGAAATCACAAATCTCTCGGAACATGTCTTTACAGCGGCGGAAAATGCGCAGCAAGCAATTTCTAAGCGCCCAATTGCCTTTCCAAGTGTTCGTTATTTGACGGCAGAAGATGCGCCAGTTCTTGAGGTTCTTCATAGTATCCGGGACAGCAGCCGAAGTATGGATGTCTCAACGTCTCTTCAGGAAGTGATGCACAGGCCTGCTGATTATGAAAGGTATTTTAAGGAAAATGCGCCGCAGGCTTTGGCAAATCTCAACGATTTAGTTCGTGGTGTGAAATATGATTTAAATGAAAACCTGCATCTGCCGCGTTTTGATAGGAGCCGAGACGCTGGAGAGATGCTGGCTGAAGAAGCGAATAAAGGATTGTCAGTCCTTGTCAATGGTGATGATAAGACCTATCAGGAACGATTACAATTGGAACTGTCGGTCATTCATGAAATGGGTTTTGATGACTATTTTCTGATTGTGGCTGATTTGATGCATTTCGCGCGCGAGAGCAATATCTACTGCGGTATGGGACGCGGCTCATCGGCAGGGTCCTTGGTGGCTTATGCACTGGGAATCACGCATTTGGATCCTGTGGCGAATCACTTTCTTTTTGAGCGTTTCTTGAATCCTGAGCGTGTGGCTATGCCGGATATTGATATTGACATGCCAGATGACAAGCGTGGTGAACTCTTGGCCTATATGCAGCGCCGTTACGGCACAGATCATGTGGCCCAGGTCCTGACCTTTTCGACTTTCGGTAAGCGGCAGGCGCTGCGCGATGTAGGCAAAGCATTTGGCTTAAATGAAATGGAAATTAATCAGCTGACACGCTCTATCAACTACTGGGGCGGCAGCTTGACTGACGAATTTGAAAAAAATCAGCGCTTTCGTGCCGAAATTCTCCGTTCTGATCACTTACAGCAGGTTTATCATTTTGCCCTGAAAATTGAGGGACTGCCGAGACAGACTTCTCTTCATGCCTCGGCTGTTGTTCTGGCGGATGAACCGCTTTATCACTACACTGCATTGCGCACGGGTGAGCCTTTGGCGGTGACGCAGTATGATGCGGGAGATATTGAAGCAATCGGGCTGCTGAAGATTGACTTTCTGGGACTGAACTATCTGTCTTTGATTGCAAAGCTTCGTGAAGCAGTCAGAAAGCGGCATCGAATTGACATTGATCCTTTAAAGATTGATTTGGAGGATCCAGAAACACTGGCTCTTTTTCGAGCAGGTAACACAGAAGGAATATTTCAGTATTGGCGCAAGCCCGCTCGCATTCTGCTGAAGCGGCTGCAGCCGACAAAATTCGAAGACATTGCAGTGGCGCGTGCCATCCGAAACCCAGGCTCCTCAGATTTCAGCTCAGAGTTTATCGCACGCAGGCATGGCAAAGCTGAGCCGCCCATTATTGATCCAGTCTTAACTGAGATTCTTGCGCCGACCTACGGCATCATGATTTATCAGGAACAAGTCATGCAGGTTACGCAGCGCTACGCTGGTTTTTCCTTAGGTAAAGCAGACTTACTCCGTCGTGCCATCTCAAAGCGCAAGGGCTCTGCTGAGTTTGAAAAATTGCGTGCCGATTTTATCGCTGGTGCCAAAGAATTGGGGCATCCTTCAGATCAGGCATCAAAGATTTATGATTTAATTGTCAAATTTGCAGGATTTGGCTTCAACCGTTCTCATGCCTATGTTTATGCAGCTTTAGCCGTACAACTGGCTTATTTCAAAGCGCATTTTCCAGACGAATTTTATGAGGTCTATCTGGCAAATTACGACCGTAAACGTATTTTGGTTGATCTCGTTGAAAATGGCTACAAGTTTGCTGATCTGGACATCAATACGATGCCCTATCATGATCGCGTAGCTGATGGAGTGGTGCAGCTCGGCTTATCACACATCAACGGATTCCCGCGAGATTTCGCTTATTGGATTGTTCAGAATCGGCCCTTTGCCGATTTCACTGATTTCGTGCGGCGGACCCCCAGTCAGTGGCAGAAAGTCGAGAGCATTCGCCCATTGATAGAAGTTGGTATATTTGATAAAATTAATAGGAATCGGGGAGAATTGCTGGCCAATCTATCCAATTTGATTAATTATGTCACAATCTTTCAACTGGATTTATTTGCCAAAAATCAGCTGACTTTCAGCTTCCAAGCTGCTGAAGATTTATCAGTTAATGAAAAATACCAGGCAGAACGCGAGTTACTCGATGTGGCCATTTCTTCCCATCCGTTGACCGAATGGCAGAAAAGACTTGCCGGCAGCTACACACCTTTAACAGAATTGATTGGCGGATCTCTTGCCACTGTTTTGGTTGAGGTAAACCGAATCCGAGTTTCTACTGACAAAAAGGGTGCTCAGATGGCCTTTGTTGATGCAACAGACACCGTTAGTCCGCTTTCCCTCGTTTTCTTTTCCGAGTCTTTCACACTTAACCGCCGCAAGATTGAGCGGGGAAAAATGCTTCTGATTAAGGGAAGGGCTGAGCTTCGCAATGATGAGATGCAGCTTAAGGCGACACAGGTGATTCCGTTGGAAGAGACGGATAAAAAGCTTTGGATAAGTAATTCCAACAAGAGCAAGAATCAGCAGATTGCAGTTTTACTAAAAGCAAATCCTGGTTCTTATCAAGTTATTTTCCACAATGAAGCGGAAAAATATACCACTCAGACAGATTTCTATGTTGATGGCGGAAAAGTTTTGCTGCAAAAGTTAAAGCGCTTGTCCGTAAAAGCGGTTTTTCGGTAAATATCTCACTTAAAATATCAAAATTTGTTATAATAACTATTAAAGGAAGTCAGGAAATAATGTCTATAAAAATTGTGACAGATTCAACTATTTCTATTGAAGCAGATCTCATTCAGAAGTTAGGTATCACTATTGTTCCTCTAAACTACATGATTGACGGCGTGATCTATACAGATGGTGATTTGTCGTTAAATGAGTATCTAGAGCGCGTAGAAAAGTCTTCAACATTGCCTAAAACCAGCCAGCCGCCTGTTGGTGTTTTTGAAGATCTTTATCGTGAGTTGACCAAAGACGGCAATTCAGTGATTTCAATTCACTTGTCAAATACTTTGTCGGGTACGGTGGAAGCTGCCCGCCAGGGTGCCGCCTTATCCGGGCGCGATGTGACCGTCATTGACAGCGAATTTACCGATCAAGCCCTGGCTTTTCAAGTTATTGAAGCCGCCCGTTTGGCTGCACTTGACGCTTCAAAAGAAGAAATTCTCGCAGCTGTGAAGAAGATTCAAGAGAATACAGATCTTTATTGCGGTGTTACCACCTTGGAAAATTTGATCAAAGGCGGACGGATTGGCCGCGTGACAGGTCTCATTGGTGGACTGCTTGACCTAAAAGTTGTTCTTCAAATGAAGGACAGTGCACTGACAACCTTCATGAAAGGACGAGGCAGCAAGACCTTCAAAAAATTCATAGATGAGGTGTCATCAAATCTGGCTGCTTCTAGCCGAAAAGTTAAGGAAATCGGAATTTCTCATGCCGAGAATTTGGAGCTGGCCAAGAGTTTTAAAGAAGTACTTCAGCGCTTTGTTGAAAAACCGATTACTCTGCTTGAGACAAATACAGTTATCGCGACTCATACAGGGCGCGGCGCTTTTGCTGTAATGATAACCTATGAATAAAAAACTCTTAGGATCTGCCCTCTTTTTGGCGGCGATTCTTGCCTTCTTTCTAATATTAAATGTAATGATTCCGCCTGCTAAGTCGGAATTTTTATCAAGGAATCGAGCGCCTAAAACCAGTCAGTCACTGGAATATGTCGCATTAGGCGACTCCTTAACTGAAGGCGTTGGCGATTCTACTGATGAAGGCGGCTTCGTGCCGCTTTTGGCGCGTCAGATTGAAGCGGTAGACAAGCGCAAGGTAAACTACCAGAATTTCGGCAAAGCAGGCGATACCAGTACACAAATCTACACTCGTCTCATCAAGCAGAAGAAAATTCAAACTGCCCTCAAGTCCGCTGATATTATCACAATCACAGTTGGCGGCAATGACTTGATGAAGGCTTTTCGCGGTAATTTATCCAATTTATCAAAACTTAAGCTTTCAGACTTTAACAAGCCGGCTCAGGACTATCAGAAACAACTTGGCAGACTTTTAGACAAGATAGGCAGTCTGGAAAAAAGCGGCGCAAAAATATACGTTTTAGGAATCTATAACCCTTTCTACCTCAGTTTCAGCGATATTCCAGAACTTCAAGAACTTGTCGGCAGGTGGAACAATGCTGCAGAAGAGGTAGTCAACCAGAAAAAAGGTATTTTTGTAGCCATTAACGATCTGATTTATAAAGGGGACGGAGTTGCAGCTGGCTCTGCCAATAACTTGCTGTCTCAATACGATGAGTTTCACCCCAACAATGTCGGCTATAGAATTATGGCAAATGCTGTATTTTCTGCCTATCAAAACAGTGAGGAAAATAAATGAAGAAGATAAAGTTAAACAAAAATCTTTGGAAGTGGTTGTTTTTCGCACTTTTGGCCTTGAATATCGCTTCTATTTTACTTGTTGTCAGCCGTATTTTTGTGCCGCGCGAGCCGAATTTAAGTGAGAAAATCCAGGCGGTTAACAAGAAAAATACGAAAGTCGCTCAAGTGACAATGACACGAGATGAACTTAACGCTTTAATCAACAGCTATTTAGAAGAAATGAGCAGTCAATCGCTTGGTTACAAGTTCT
This sequence comes from Streptococcaceae bacterium, assembly GCA_031285775.1. Taxonomy (GTDB): domain Bacteria; phylum Bacillota; class Bacilli; order Lactobacillales; family Streptococcaceae; genus Lactovum. Next base: position 17,087 of record JAITVN010000017.1, read on the forward strand.
ATCTGGCAAATTCCAATGCGGTGCTGCAAATGGATTATCAGCTCTTTTCAAAAATAATTCCCATCTATGTTTATTTTCAGCCTGCTGTCACAAATAGCGGTTCAATTCTTTTGACGATTCAGTCAGTTTCTGCGGGGACCTTGAATATGCCTTCCAGTGCAATCTTGGATTATGCTAAAATCATGAAACTGCCGTCATTTGTTAAAATCAATTCGAAGAATGCGACGGTCACGATTGAGTTGAATCAGGTGAAGCTGGATGGCAATTTATACTTTAAGGCTGAAAGCATTGATATGACTGCTGGTAGTTATGTCTTTGATATTTATAAAAAAAGCTAATTATTCTTAGCTTTTTGTTGCGAGAAAGTAAAAAAACTCTTAAAACCGCATTAAAAAGCAGTATAATGGGACTTCTAGCTTGACCCTTTCCATAAAATGTGTTACGATAATAACTGCCTAAAGGTAAAAAAACAAAAAACATTGGAGGAATTTCCACATGGCAAACAAACAGGATATCGTCGCAGCAGTTGCAAAATCAGCAGGTCTTACTAAGAAGGATGCTGAAAAAGCAGTTAACGCATTTACAGATGCTGTCAAAGCTGAGCTTAAAAAAGGCGGCAAAGTTCAATTGATCGGTTTTGGTACTTTTGAAACTCGCAAGCGTGCAGCTCGTGAAGGCCGTAACCCTCAGACTGGCAAAGCACTTAAGATTCCAGCTACTACAGTTCCTGCTTTTAAAGCTGGTAAAGCCCTCAAAGACGTAGTTAAAAAATAATCATAGATGATTAAAAAAAGCGACTTCGGTTGCTTTTTTTATTTTCCGCGCTTATTTTTCCACGTTTCATAGGCTCTGAGCATTCCGTCCTTTTCACTGATCAGCTTCATCTTCGCCGAATGAGAATGAACTTTGTGCTTAAACCACCATTCGCAGGATCTGGCATCGTGTTCATTGTCGAACCTGACAAAGCCGGCCAATCTTACTGGAAGCCGACTCTTCGTATATTTGGCATCGCCATTTCCAGAATTGTGCCTCAACAGACGTTTGTCTAAATCATCTGTAAAACCGCAGTAAAACGTATTGTCAGCACAAAGCAGAACATAAGTGTAGTAATATCTCACCCTCTCATTATACAAAAAAGCATGTTATAATAAAAGGATAGATATTTTGCGATAAGGAAAAATTATGCCCCAAGAAAATATTGTTGTAAGAGGTGCCCGTGCGCACAATCTTAAAAATATAAATGTTACCATTCCACGTGATAAATTGGTCGTGATGACAGGACTTTCAGGATCTGGAAAATCTTCGCTGGCTTTTGACACGCTTTATGCCGAAGGGCAGCGCCGTTATGTCGAGTCCTTGTCGGCCTACGCGCGCCAATTTTTGGGAAATGTGGACAAACCTGATGTGGACAGCATTGACGGACTATCTCCAGCCATCTCAATTGATCAGAAAACCACCAGCAAAAATCCTCGATCGACGGTTGGAACGGTCACTGAAATAAATGATTACCTACGCCTGCTCTATGCACGCATTGGCGTACCTTACTGTATCAATGGCCACGGGCCGATTTCGGCTCAATCCGTGGAAGAAATTGTCAATCGGATATTGGAACTCCCCTTTGGACAAAAGCTGCAGATTCTCTCGCCGATTGTGCGCGGCAAGAAAGGCCGACATGAGAAGGTCATTGAACGGATTCAACGCGAAGGTTACGTTCGCGTACGTATTGATAAAGAGATTGTTGATATTTCTGAAGTCGAGGAACTGGATAAAAACAAGAAGCACGACATTGACATTGTGATTGACCGGATTGTTGTGAAGCAGGATATTCGCGGCCGCTTGTTTGATTCGGTTGAAGCGGCGCTGCATCAGTCTGAGGGTTATGTCAAGATCGATACCATGGACGGTCATGAGCTTTTTTTCAGCGAATTTTATGCCTGCCCGATTTGCGGATTTACCGTGCCTGAGCTGGAGCCTCGCTTGTTTTCCTTTAATGCGCCTTTCGGTTCTTGCCCGGATTGTGATGGTCTTGGTATCAAGATGGAAGTGGATGTAGATCTGGTGGTGCCTGACAGCAGTAAAACCTTACGTGAAGGAGCATTGGCGCCTTGGAACCCGATTTCCAGCAATTATTATCCAACCATGCTTGAGCAGGCCATGGATACTTTTGATATCAGCATGGATACAGCTTGGCAGGACATGACAGACGAGGATAAGCAGATTGCGCTCTATGGTTCAGGTAAGGAGACTTTTCACTTCCATTATGTCAATGATTTCGGCGGCGTGCGCGATATTGATATCCCTTTTGAGGGAGTGATCAGCAATATCAATCGGCGTTTTCGAGAGTCATCCAGTGATTTCACACGTGAAACCATGAAGGCCTACATGACTGAGCTGCCTTGTCAGACTTGTCACGGTTATCGTTTGAACGATCAGGCTTTGTCGGTTTTAATTAATGATACTCATATAGGTCAATTGTCTGAAAAATCTATTGGCGATGCTTTGGATTGGCTGAGCAGCTTAGAGTTGACTGAAAAGGAAAATACCATTGCGCGTCCGATTGTCAAAGAAGTGCGTGATCGGCTGACCTTCCTGAAAAATGTCGGTCTGGATTATCTGACCTTATCTCGAGCTTCGGCAACTTTGTCAGGCGGTGAGTCACAGCGTATTCGTCTGGCCACGCAAATCGGATCAAACTTGTCAGGCGTGCTTTATATCCTGGATGAGCCGTCAATTGGTCTGCATCAGCGTGACAATGACCGCTTGATTGAATCCCTGCAGAAAATGCGTGACCTTGGGAACACTTTGATTGTTGTGGAACATGATGAAGATACGATGATGGCCGCGGACTGGCTGATTGATGTGGGGCCTGGTGCTGGCGATTTGGGCGGTGAGATTGTTGCCAGCGGGACGCCGGAAGAAGTGGCTGAAAATCCGAATTCTATTACTGGGCAATATCTTTCAGGCAAGAAAAAGATCCCAGTTCCTAAAAGTAGAAGAAAGATTGATAATAAACGTGTTGTCAAGATTACAGGCGCCAGTGAAAATAATCTCCAAAACATTGATGCAGAATTTCCCCTGGGTTTGATGACCGTCGTGACGGGCGTATCAGGATCAGGAAAATCTACCTTGGTCAATGCAATTCTGAAGCGCGCCTTGGCGCAGAAGCTGAATCATAATTCTGAGAAGCCTGGTAAATACAAGACAATCACAGGCTATAAGGAGATTGAACGTCTGATTGACATTGATCAGTCGCCGATAGGGCGCACGCCGCGTTCCAACCCTGCAACTTATACCAGCACATTCGACGATATTCGCGATGTCTATGCCAATACCAATGAAGCCAAAGTGCGGGGCTACAAGAAAGGACGCTTCTCCTTTAATGTTAAGGGCGGACGCTGTGAAGCCTGCTCGGGCGACGGTATCATACGGATCGAGATGAATTTTCTGCCGGATGTTTATGTTCCTTGCGAAGTTTGCCATGGCAGACGTTATAATTCGGAAACTCTGGAAGTACATTACAAGGGAAAAAATATCTCAGAAGTGTTAGAGATGCGTGTGTCAGAGGCGCTGGATTTCTTCCAGAATGTGCCGAAGATTGCGCGCAAGCTGCAGACGATTGTGGATGTCGGGTTGGGATATGTGACACTGGGTCAGCCGGCCACGACGTTGTCTGGAGGTGAGGCACAGCGTATGAAGCTGGCCAGCGAGCTGCAGAAGCGCAGTACAGGTAAATCCTTTTACATCCTGGATGAGCCGACGACAGGATTACATACCGATGACATTGCGACCTTGCTGCAGGTGCTAAATCGTCTGGTCGAGCAGGGCAACACAATTGTTGTTATTGAGCATAATCTTGATGTCATAAAAACTGCTGATTATATTATAGATCTTGGTCCTGAAGGCGGTGCTGGCGGCGGAAATGTCATTGCAACTGGGACGCCTGAAGCCATTTCTAAGGTCAAAGCTTCCTATACAGGGCAATATCTAAAGAAAAAACTGAAGTAAAATGAACCTGCTGAAAAAGTCAC
>JAITVN010000112.1 GCA_031285775.1 Streptococcaceae bacterium
TTCCTCTAGCCCTGACCTCACGGTCAATACCTTGCGCTTCACTAGTGGTTGGTCGGATTGTACCTCCACAGCGGACTTGCACCGCCTAGATAGACGCCATGCACGGCGCACACCAAAAACTCATTCTCACTCTCATAAAAAGTGATATTTTCTTCATCATAACTTATTGTAAGGGTGGATATACCGTCCAAAGCAAATTGCAACTTATTCATCATTTGGGGCGACGGCGAGCTGGAGCAGCCAGTCAATGAGAACAAGCCAAAAATGAGAGCAGCTCCTAAAATAATTAGTTTCGTAAGCTTCATTTCTTACCTCGTTTTTCAAACGTATGAATGAACCATTCGTTCATTTTTCAATTAATAATTAGAGGGCTTTTATGCCCAGCTAATTTTCACATCTTGTATGCTGATACAAGATTATCCATGCATACTTCCTTTGCCAACGATAACGGAATGGCTGAAGTTTCAAAAGATATATACTGCCGATCCATTGCCCACCACGTAAGCGTTTCTATAATTAGAGTAACGGAAAGATCCAAATGCTTCATAGGACGAATGGTGCCTTCTCTTATAAAACCACTGACATATTGAGTTATGGTCTTGAAGAATTGTTTTCGGTATGCCTTGTAGTTTTCGGCTAGAAACGTAAACTCATACTGATTTTTCTCAATGAATAGGCAACCTACAGCATAACGTGCTAATGTGTCAAAACTATCGGAAATGAGTGTCTCAAAGCAATAATTGTCATTTTCAAGGTTTCTTGCAAAGACAGCTTCTTTTTCTTTGAACAAAGCAACAATCTCGTTTTCTATTCCCTCGAACAAATCATCGGAAATAGGTTTATCAAAATCCTGTTCAATAAAGTCAGGGTCAATCGTGCATTTCAAAACCATGTGCATAATCTCATTTTTCCCAGTGAAATCGTGATAAATAGTACCTACAGACACCCCTGCAGCTTTTGCTATATGGCTGATTTGCGTCTGGGCGTACCCTTGACGTAAAAATAAAGATGTTGCAGCTTCTACTATAGCTTTAATTCGAGTATTCATGGCTTTACCACCTGCGATATATTATGAACGAATGGTTCACTCATATTGTATTCCTAACATCTTGATTTGTCAATTGAAACGCAGAACTAACCCTAATTCGGCTAGTTTCAGGTGGTTCTTTTTTTCGGTATATTTAACCTGTATGCTCAGCAAAGGTTAACACATATCCGTCAACAGCTGCAACAGCAAATTCCTTCGATCCGTAAAATGTCGTGTGAATCTCACTGACGACTTCACAGTTTTCTTTCAACTTATTATAAGTCGCCTCAAAATCATCTACCATGATAAAAAGAGTCACAGACGGATGAAGCATCTCTGTCGCTAGGACAGGATATTCTGCTGTCAGGTTGCTTTTCTCCTGCAGCATCAGCATCAAGCCGTCACGCTCCAATATCGCAAACTGTAGGCCTGCTCCATTTTCAGCCTTTACTGAGTTGATGACATTGAAGTGTAAAATGTCGCGATAAAAACTGAGACTCTTGTCTACATCTGTTACCATTAAGTTTGTGGTCATACTTTTATACATTACTTAAATCCTCCTTCGAAGTTGGGCTCAGCATGCCAAAAGCTAGTAAGCAGACTCTTAGCGCTTCAGCGCTTAGAGGTCGCTTTCACTGTGTGGAAATTAGATGAATTGTGAACCGCCCAAAGGCAGAACCACAATTCCCTAAGCAGACTCTTAGTGCTTTAGCACTTAGAGGTCGCTTTCCCCTTCGGGGGGGAAATTTCCACGCTTTTTAACGGGCATGCTTCACACCCTACTTTATATCCTTATTCTATCGAAAAACAAGAAAGATTTATTGTATTAATGCGTCATTTTTGATATTTACGAAGCAACTCAAGAGGAGTAAGACCAGCATTTTTCTTAAAATCCCTGATGAAATGCGCCTGATCATAGTAATTGATGGTCCGAAGAATATCTGTTGCCTTAAGCCCCGCTTCATTTGACAGAAGCATTTTCAAAACCTTCTGAAAACGTAAAATAGACAGAACCATTTATGGTGTCAACCCGAAATGCTTTTGAAAAAGTCGCTGGCATTGTCTAGGACTGTAATGAAGCAGGGACAATAATTTCGCAGCAGTATCAGGGACTGTCTCTGCGTAGTCATCAAAGAAGGTAACAAATTGTCCAGCTTCTTCATCTTGAACAAGCTGTTGAACATAGTCTACAAACAGAGTTTTTCCCTTCTCAAAAGAACTGCTCCAGAATTGCTCCTCGTCAAAACTCTTATCCAACTGCTGCAAGGACAAAAAAATGTCCATTGCCGCCTTAGCAGGCAAACCAGTGAGCTGATGAAAAGCACCAGGTTTCAGTCTAATGCCGAATGAGCGACTGGGAAGTTTAATTTCGAAATTGAAATCAGTTTTGCTCATTCCAGAAAAACCACACTGCTGCGTGTCATATGAGACCACAAGATCAATGCAGCCATCTGGAAGGATGATATTACTCACAGAATTAACTTGACTCTGACGAACTACTGCGAGGCGTCATTTCCCAAAAACAAATGGCAAACTCCTGAAGCTGAGGCAGAAATTCTTCCGAATAACAAATGGCATCCAAAAAATCGTTATCTAGCAAATAAGGGATTTGAATCAGATAATAGGTGTTCTTTTGCTTCATATTCCCTCTCTTAGGCGTCACAATTCTGAAAAAGGATTTACAAACTATGTAAACCCTTGAAACAACTAATTCTAACCGATTGAACCTTCCATAGAGTAAGAAATCAAACGATTCAATTCCACAGCATACTCCATCGGCAGCTCCTTCGTAAAAGGCTCGATGAAGCCCATCACAATCATGTCTGTAGCTTCCTTCTCGCTCAAGCCGCGGCTCATCAGATAATAAAGCTGCTCCTCAGAAATCTTAGACACCTTCGCCTCATGCTCCAGCGCCACCTGAGAGTTATGAATCTCGTTAAAAGGCACCGTGTCCGATTTCGAGATATCGTCCATAATAATCGTGTCGCACTCAATATGCGACTTCGACCGAGCAGAGTTCTTGTTAAAAGTCACCTGCCCGCGGTAATTCACAGCCCCGCCGCCCTTCGCAATCGACTTCGACACAATCGAGCTGGAAGTATTCGGCGCATTATGAATCATCTTCGCGCCAGTGTCCTGATTCTGCCCGCCATTCGCGAAAGCAATCGACAGCATCGTTCCGCGCGCGCCAGGTCCGTTCAAGTAAACCGACGGATACTTCATCGAAATCCGTGAGCCGAGATTACCATCGACCCATTCTACCGTGGCATTTGCCGCCGCAGAGGCCCGCTTCGTGACCAGATTCAGCACATTGTCAGACCAGTTCTGAATCGTCGAGTAGCGCATGTAGCCGCCCTCTTCGACAAAAATTTCCACCACCGCCGCGTGCAGCGAGGC
>JAITVN010000020.1 GCA_031285775.1 Streptococcaceae bacterium
CGTACGACTTCACGGCCGGAGATGATTTCAAAGGCACGCAGGACGGCTTCGTTGTAGAAGGTTCCGCCTTGGACAACGATTTTCTCGCCGAGTTCTTCAGGACGCTTGACTTTGATGACCTTGTAGAGGGCGTTTTTGATGACAGAATAGGACAGGCCTGCGGAAATGTCGCCGACGGTGGCGCCTTCTTTCTGGACTTGCTTGACTTTGGAGTTCATGAAAACGGTACAGCGCGAGCCCAGATTGACAGGGTGTTCCGCCAGCAAGGCGATTTGAGCGAAGTCTTCAACTTCGTATTTGAGGGAATGGGCAAAGGTCTCAATAAAGCTGCCGCAACCCGAACTGCAGGCTTCGTTCAGCTGAATAGAGCTGAGGGCGCCGTTTTCAATGCGCATGGCTTTCATGTCTTGCCCGCCGATGTCGAGGATGAAGTCTACGCCTGGGTTGAAGTAGTCAGCCGCTTTATAATGCGCCATGGTTTCTACTTCGCCGCAGTCGACTTTAAGACCGGACTTGATCAGTTGCTCGCCGTAGCCGGTCACGGTGGACTTGGCAATGTAGCAATCGTCTGGAAGCTGGCGGTAGAGGTCTTTGAGGATGCCGATGACAGACTCGAGGGGCTCGCCATTGTTGGAGCCGTAATGGTCAAAGAGAATATTACCGTCATCGTCAATCAGGACAGCTTTGGTGGTAGTGGAGCCTGCGTCTATGCCGAGGTAGGTCGGGCCGTGATGTTCTGAGAGTTTGGCGTAGCTGGCGGTGGCTTTGGCATGGCGGTCGCGGAAGGCCTGCAGCTCTTCTTCGGAGTTGAAGAGGCGGTCCATGGTGTCTTGCGGTACGAGGCTGTCGGACTTATCGTTTTCCAGTGCTGCTGTCAACTCTGTCAGTGTCCGTTCGACTTTCTCGTCAGACAGAGCTGCGCCCATTGCGACAAAGAGTTGCGGATTTTCTGGGAAGATGACGTTTTCTGGTGCTAAATCTAGTGTTTCGATGAAGCGTTGGCGGAGTTCGCTCATGAAGTATAAGGGGCCGCCGAGGAAGGCGACGTTACCTTTGATTTTGCGACCGGATGCGAGGCCGGCGATGGTTTGGTTAACCACGGCTTGGTAAATGGAGGCGGCGATGTCTTCGCGTCGGACGCCTTCGTTGAGGAGCGGCTGGACGTCGGTCTTGGCGAAAACGCCGCAGCGTGAGGCGATGGGGTAGATTTTCTCGTAATTTTTCGCCAACTCATTGACACCATTGGCATCGACTTTCAGCAGGGCTGCCATTTGGTCAATAAATGCGCCGGTACCGCCTGCACAGGTGCCGTTCATTCTGAGCTCCTGCGTGCCGTTGTCAAAGAAGGTCATTTTGGCATCTTCGCCGCCGAGCTCAATCATGACGTCGGTTTGGGGGATGAACTTTTCGATGGTGATGCTTGAGGCGATGACTTCTTGGACAAAGGGAACATCTATAACTTCGGCCAGGCCCATACCTCCGGAACCTGTGATAGCGAGAGAGAGGGTAAGGTCGCCCTCCTCTTCTTTGAGCTCGTTCAAAACTTTGACAGTTGCTGCTTTAATGTCTGAAAAATGACGCTCGTAGCGCGAGAAAATAAGCTGGAGCTGTTCGTCGAAAACGACCAATTTTACGGTGGTGGAACCTACGTCTATGCCTGCTTTGTATGTCATCATCTATCAAATTCCTTTACTAAGTCATCAAAAAACTGACAGTGTGTTGTTTATTTAATACTGTGTCAATTTTAACATTTTATAGAATTTTTACAACCATCAAACACGGCGCCATTGCTGGTTATACAACGTTCCGCAGTCATCTGTCGCTTATGACAAACTCCTTTTACATGTACATTTTCAAAATATAAAAAAGAAGGGAGAACCTTCTTTCATGAAATTTTCGCGATCAGCCCACCTGATTATTGCTTACTAAAGACAGGAATGGGCGTCTCATTTTTTGCTTTGTTGACAAAGAAGAAGAGAGCCAAGATGAAGACAACATTGAGAGCTGTAAAAATTAGTCCCGAAGAAATACCATAATCGTTGCCGCCAATGAGTTCCTTGCCAGGCAGATTGCTCTCCACAGTGAAGAGACTTCCGCTACTGCCAACTGCGCCGAAAATACATCTGCCGAAAAAGTTAAGCCCAGTGTGGAATCCGCTAGCCCCCCAAATGTGCCCAGTTTTGAGAATGTAAGTCGACAGAAGAATACCCCCAAGGAGTGTGTTGATTGAGTAAAGCAGCTCTCCGCCCGAGAAATAATAATGCGGGACAGCAAAAACTAATGAACTGATAATAATTGCCGCTGGTATTGGAATCCTGTTTGAAGCTGATACCATAAAGAATCCGCGCAGGGCCACTTCTTCACTCATTCCTTGTATGATGAAGGCCAAGAAATACAACATAATAACTGGGCTAATTGTCCCGCTCTCAATCTTTACAGCATTTAACAAGACGCCACCGCCAACAAGCGTAAGCAGCATCAACGCTCCCATGACGAGACCAACTAGATAACGTTTTCCTATCCCTTCTTTGGTGAATCCCATCGAGGCAAGAGAACGCCTTTCTATTTTGGTACAAATGAAAATCCCCACCATAATCGTGATAATATTAATAAAAAGATTGCTGAGTTCAGCTACTGTATCTGACACAGGAAACTGATTAAAAATTGTACCTAGTATCATTTGAGGCATCATAAAGAAAGCGAAAAAGTAGATAATGATAATTGGCAGCAGCCAGTACAACTTTAGTTGAAGCTTGGCTTTCTTCGCTTCATTGAGCATCTCCGTGTTTTGAAACATCATAAATTCTCCTTTATTGAACAGTTATTTGTTACAACACTATATTATATTAAATATAATATAGTGTCAAGTATAATGCTTTGTTCGTTATGATATCACAAAAACTATAAAATCTCTTCTGAAATGGATTTTATGTTTCAAGCTGTGCTATAATATTCACAACAGTTTCTTAAAATCTGTTGTATATCAAACAAATATCAAGAAACGTTAACAATTGGGGAATGGAATGATATCAAATAAAGATGAAGATTTGCGTGTAAAACGCACACGAAAGCTCATCACACAGGCTTTTATCAGTCTGTTGCGAAAAAAGAAGTTTGAGAAAATTTCGATACAGGAAATTGCCGACGATGCGATGATTAATCGGGCGACTTTTTATGCGCATTATGCGGATAAGCAGGATTTGTACGACAGTCTCATCGATCATTTTTTAGTCGACTTCACTAAAGTGCTGGATGACGGGACGCTGATTGAGGGGACGAATGTTTACGTTGGCGAAATCGAAGATATGCTGGCAAAGTTTTATGATTTTGCCCGCGAGAATCCCGAGATTGCGCAGATTATTATTGATAAGTCACAGGATCCGAGTTTTACCAGACGTTTTTTGAAAATTCTGTCTGAGCGCTATGCGGAACTTTTTCAGAAGCTTGAGGTGCGGGAGCAGGATGTGATTGTGCCAACGGACTTTGTCATCAGCTATATCACGTCCATCTTGGTGGGGACGCTGCGCTGGTGGACGACTTCCACGTCAACGATGCGGGCAAAGGATTTTGCGCATTTGATCATTAAACTGATCTCTAATGGGCATTTGACAGTGCTGGGGGTAAATATTGATCGGCAGACGAAAAACTGATACAAGATGTGAGGCGCGCTCGGTTTGAAGCGTAGAAATTTAGGAAAATGAGGTTCTGCCGTAAGGCAGGTTCTCAGTTTATCTAATTTCCACACAGTGAAAGCGACCTCTAGGCGCTAAAGCGCTAAGAGTCTGCTTACTAGCTTAAGGCGCGCCGAACTCAGTTAAGATAAAAAATTAAGGCGCAAAAAAACAAATATTGATTGACAGACGAAAAACTGACTTCAATGAGGTCAGTTTTTAAGTATTTTGATTTCTTCAATTTTTAATGCACGATATTTCCCCAGTTCCAGATTTACATCCAGCTGCAAATCCCCCATACGCAGCCGTTTTAGGTAGAGCACGTACATGTCTACGGCTTCAAACATGCGCTTGACTTGGTGAAACTTGCCTTCGTGAATGATGACGCGGATGTCGCTGGCTGTGCCTAGCTGTGTTTCAGAGTTCTCATAGATTTTGTCAATGTAAAGTTCGGCAGGACGTGCGATTTCGCTATTTTTCATTTTTAGGCCTTGAGCAAATGCTCTGACGACTTCATCCGTCACGCGCCCATCAATATGCGCGAAGTATTCTTTTTCAACATGCTTTTTAGGCTGAGTCAAGTCATGGCCAAGTGCACCGTCATTTGTCAAAATCAGTAGGCCCTCCGTATTTTTATCCAGCCGCCCGACAGGAAAAATATCTGCGCGAAAGTCCTTGCTGCTCAGAAGATCTACAACAGTTTTGTTTAAATTGTCTTTTGTTGCGGATACCACGCCTGCGGGCTTATTCAGCATGTAATAAAAAAATTCCTGATACTGCAAGACTCTGCCGTCATATTTTACCTCAGTAGAATTTTTGTCAACTTGGAATTTTCCGTCCTGAATGATTTCATTTCTGACAGTGATTTTCTGTTTTTTCAGCAGCAGTTTTACTTCAGAGCGTGAGCCTAGGCCGCAGGCTGCGAGGAATTTGTCTAATCTCATGGATTTATTTTATCAAAAAAGTCAAGATTAAAGTTAAAGACAGAAAGCGCAAGACCAAAGTTAAATTTGCTATTTTTTTAATTTTTTGCTATAAATATGTAATTATGCTGCTCAAAATGTACATCAGCCTTATGCCGACAATCTTCACAGGGATTTTGACCATGATTTGGTGCAAGCTCCCAATCCTCGCGGCTCTGAATATTCCGATAGACAAAGAAAAGCGGCTTTCAGACGGAAAAAGGCTTTTTGGACAAAATAAAACTTGGAAAGGCTTACTGGGTTATTTGCTTCTGGGCGCAGTCTCGTCGATAGTCTGGGGCGCACTCTGTCAAAGTCTGCCCTACCTTGAGGCGCGAAATTACTTCTACGTCTATCAGCAGAACACTTTCAGCTTTAACTTGGCGACAGGCCTCTTGCTAGGGCTGGCCTATGCGCTCTTTGAGCTCCCGAACAGCTTTCTGAAGCGGCGGCTAGCCATTGAAGAAGGGAAAACCGCTTCCAGAGGACGACTGAAAAAAGCCTTCTTTATCTTCCTTGACCAAGCCGACTCACTCTTCGGCTGTGTGCTCGTTCTAGCCTGCTTCTACCCGATGACGCCGATCTTTTATCTCAGCTATGTACTCATAAGCGCAGGCACGCACCTCCTGCTGAACATCCTGCTCTACCTCGCTCACCTAAGAAGGAATATCTTTTGAAATCAATGCTCATCACACTTTCTGACAATAACGATGCTTCTACGGTCGGGGCAAAGGCAGCTTCGCTGCTAAGGCTCAGTCAACTGGGATTTCCAGTTCCAGCGGCTTTTATCCTGCCTGAAGAAGTTTTTACCCAAACGCTCCGCGTTAACGCTCTAAAAGAAAAAATCGATGAGCTGCTGGCGCGCCTCTGTCAGAATAATATCTCAGAAGTCAGCAGAGAATTCGAATCCCTGTGGCAGAATGCGCGGATTCCCGGGGAGTTGATGCGTGAACTTGGGCTGGCTCTTGATGCGAAGAAGGGTTTTGCGGTCCGTTCAAGCGGGCTGATGGAGGATTTGCCTGGACATTCTTTTGCGGGCCAGTATGTTACTCGCCTAAATGTGTCGGACCTTTCTGAGATTGAGGCGGCGATTCTTGACTGTTATCGGTCGATGTATAGTGAGACGAATTTGGCATATATGCTCTCTCAGGGGCTTGAGCTTTCTCAGCTCGGCATGGCAGTCATCTTGCAGGAGATGGTGCACTCAGAGGTTAGCGGGGTAGCTTTTACGGTTAATCCTGTAACGGGCGCGGATAAGGAGATTGTGATTGAGCTGGTTGAGGGGCAGGGCGAAAGGCTGGTATCCGGGCAGGCGGTTCCGGAACGCTTCGTCTACAATTGGTTTGATGAGAGCTTCGCTGGAGCGAGTGATGGCTTGCTTGATGTAGAGACGCTGACGCATCTGGCTCAGACTTTTTTGAAGATTCAAATGAGTTTCGGCTTTCCAGTTGATATTGAGTTTGCGCTTAAAGAGGATAGGCTCTCTATTCTGCAGGCGCGGCCGATTACAAAAATCGGCTATTCAGCTCTAAAGGATCAGTGGACGAATGCTAACTTCAAGGATGGCGGCGTTTCATCGACTGTTTGTACGCCTTTCATGTGGACTCTCTACGAGGCGGTCTGGCCGGCTACTTTTTTTGCATATATGTCAAAAGCGCTCTTTCTTAAACCGGAACAGCTGGCTGGTCCTCTAGCCGGCTACTATTTCGGCCGACCATACTGGAACTTGAGCAAAGCAAAGCTGGGAATGGCGAATGTCATCGGCTATAAGGAGCGAGTGTTTGACGAGGAACTGGGCGTGACAGTAAATTATGAGGGACAGGGCACGAAAACGACCGTATCGCCAAGAACGCTGCTTTCTGGAGCTAGAATTTTAAAGGAAAGTCAAAAGAATGTTAGAATGCGCTTGAGCGAGAATGCTTCCTATCAGAAAAAGCTGCTAAAATGCTACGACGCGTTCATGGCGCAGGCAGATGACGAAAAGTGGATAGATAAGCCTCAACTGCTTGAAAACTTTTGGCAGGAGCTGATATTTGAACACTACATTGAGAGTGAATCTGTCTATTTTAATCAGATTTACATCAATACAGTGGCAATTGCGATTTTTAAGAACAAGCTTAAGAAATACCTGTCGGAATCGGAAATTTTCCTGCTCATGTCGAGCTTAGATGATGTCTCCCACTTGCGGCCCTATCTAGAACTCTGGCAGCTGAGTCGAAAAATCCGTCAGAATGCTGAAAGCCTGTGCTATTGGCGAACTTCGAGCAACGAGGAAATTTCACAGGCGCTGGCTTCCTCATCTATGCTGCATCAATTGCCTGAGCTCCGAGCCCATATCCAGCGCTTCGCATATCACTCTGATCGTGAGCTGGACATTGCCTATCCCAATTTCGCGGAAGCACCGGACAGTGTGATTGTAGCTCTAAAATCCTGTCTGGAGCTGGAAGATCAGGACGGGCCTGACTCTGAGATAAAAAAGCAAAAAGAGAGCTATCAGAAGACACTGGCAACCCTAATCGGCCGAGCGGGACAACGTCGCTCAGGTCTGCTGCAGAAAGATTTGCAGGAAATCCGCCGACTTCTCTGGTGGCGAGAAGAATTCAAAGACATTTCCAGCCGCTACTACAACCTAATCCGGATTTACAGCCTAAAACTGGCGCAAAGTCTCGTAAATCGCGGAGTTTTTCAAGAAATTACGGACATTTGGTATTTGAAAACGAAGGAAATCCAAGATTTCCTGCAGGGAGAGAGTTCTCAGGAGCAGCTGCAGGCAATACTTTTGAAAAATAAGAGCTATGTTCATTCTTTCCAGAATTTCCAGCCTGACAACGAAATTGGGAATATCGCCAAGAGCCCAGAATTGTCCCCTACAACTGCAAATACAGATCTCAAAGGTGTCGGCGCCAATCCAGGCACAGCGGTCGGGCGCGCTCGGCTGATTCTAGAAGTGAAAGACCTCCACCAAATAAAGAATGGGGACATCCTGGTTACCAGATATACGGATACCGGATGGACCAGCAAATTCCCAGTGCTGAAAGGTTTGGTCACAGAGCACGGCGGTACCCTCTGTCACGCCTCAATCGTGGCGCGTGAGTATGGTCTGCCCTGCATTGTAAGCTGCGCCGGTGCGACTCAGCGTATTAAAGACGGCGATTTGATCAGCATTGATGGGGCCAGCGGAATTATTAAGATCGGACAATAACATATGAAATTGATTGGAAAATATAATCGCTCAGTTTTGGTAACCTATTTAGGCGTCAGTATTGCGATTTTAGGTACTTATTTTGCACTTGTTCAGTCTTCTGCACGCTTGGCGCTGCTTTGCCTGGTTTTAGCCGGAATTTGCGACTTATTTGATGGTGTTTTTGCACGGACTGTCAAGCGCGATGCCTCGGAAAAGGAATTCGGCGTTCAGTTGGATTCGCTGGCAGACATGGTACAATTTGTCTTTCTGCCCGTTGCAGCGGCTTATAGCCTCGGACTGGACAGTTGGTTTCATATTGTAGTTTATATTTTATACACTTTGGCAGCGCTTGTACGCTTAGCATTTTTTAACATCACTGTTGACGGCAAGAGCAATGAGTCTGTCAGCCATTTTCGCGGCCTGCCGGTAACTTATTCAGCACTGATTCTGCCGATTATCTGGCTCTCTTCGCTGTTTTTGGACAAAACCCTCTTTCAGTCTATTTTTACCATTATATTGCTGCTGATCGCCTGCTTTTTCGTACTCGACATTAAGATGCCTAAGCCTAGAGGGATATTCTATGTTATCTTCCCGCTGCTGGCACTTATTCTCGTCATCACGCTCCTTTTGGTGTAAAATGCAAATATTTGACCGAAAAAATCAAGTCTACTACGAGGAAAAAGAATACGAACAGAAGAAACTGGACTTTCTCTACAAGACTATTCTGGGGCGGATTTTGCTGCGCTCTGTGTCCTCTCCCCGCTTTTCAAACTGGCTGGCAGAAAGAGACAAACTTCCATCATCCGTCAAAAAAATTGCTCCATTTGCAAAGAAATTCGACATTCCAATGGATAATGTCGAACTGCAGAGCTATCGGTCCTTTAACGACTTTTTCAAGCGGGAAATAAAAGCAGGAAGTCGACCAATCGGTGATGGGCTTATCTCTCCAGCCGATGCAAAATTGCTCATTTACCCGATAAATGTCCAGTCAAGCATCAAAATCAAGCAAAGTTTTTATACAGTGGCAGAATTGATTCAAGATGAAAAACTCGCAAAAGACTATCAGAATGGGCTTTGCCTGGTTTTCAGACTTTCAGTGGATGACATTCATCACTACATTTTCTGCGATAGCGGCCATGTCCTGAGCTCTAAACTCATCAGAGGGCGGCTGCATAGTGTACGTCCGATTGCAGAGACGCGCTATAAAGTATTCAGTCAGAATACGCGCATATGCACGGTGTTGGATTTTGATGCTTTTGGGCAGGCGATACAAATCGAAGTAGGGGCTTTGCTGGTCGGCAAGATAAACAATGCGGAAATTCAACACTTTCTTAAAGGCTATGAGAAAGGTAACTTTGAGCTCGGCGGATCAACGATTGTACTTTTATTTAAGGAAGACGCCGTCAGAATTGACACAGATATTTTGGAGCGCTCGGCCGCTGGGATTGAGACGAAGGTTAGGCTGGGGGAGGGGATTGGCTTATGATTAGGCGCTGGAATGTGTATTTGAAGGAGATGTATCCGCTCCTACCGCGGCTCATAGTGGGGCTGCTGCTCTTTTTTGAGATGTATTTTCTGGTAATTTTGACGAATCAGCATTTCAAATTCCAGATTGGAATTTCAGAATTTGTCGGCGCTTTCACAGTTTTTGGTTTTCTGCTTTTTCTGCGCATTGCCGATGATTTCAAGGATTTCAAGACAGATTCCAGACTCTTTCCGGAGCGAGCACTGCCCTCGGGGCGTGTGAAGAAGCTGGATTTAGCGGTTTTGCTCACGATTGATCTCGTACTGATGCTGACGCTTAATCTGCTCTTTATGAACAACCTGTACTTTTTCCTACTGCTGATGGGCTACGGCGCGCTCATGTCGGTCTGGTTCTTCAGCCGTGCAAAAATCCAGCCGAACCTGCCTCTGGCCCTTGTGACGCATAACCCAATACAGCTGATTATAAATATATACGTGATATCTTACACGTGCATCAAATATGGCATACCCATGATAAGTTATGCGAATTTTCTGATATTATTCTCCCTCTATTTCGACGGCCTGGTCTGGGAAATCGGCCGGAAAATCCGTGCGCCCGAGGATGAGACAGACTACGTGACCTACTCGAAACTCTTCGGCGTGCGCAAACCTATGCTATTCATTGCAGCAATCATGTTTGTAGATTTAATCACCAGCACACTGATGTTGACGCAGCTTTTCTCTTGGGCAATAGCTGGAACGCTTTTGATGTATTCCTTGTTTCTATGGCGCTGTTGCGTGTTCATCCGAAATCCTAAGTCATTCCCTTTAAAAGGGCTTATCGAAAAGTATCTTTATGTGACTGAGGCATTCGTTGTGTTTGTACTAGTTGTTTATCTACTATTGAAAATATTCTGAGTTTTGAGATTTTTCACAGTGCAATTTTGTGAAAGTGAGGGAGCTTATTGCTAATGGAATACGTTTTTGATAAAGAACATGCTGATTTTGAAGTGATTGGCGCTAAGGCGAAGAATCTTATTGGGCTTTCGAAGCTTGGTTTTAAAGTGCCTGATTTTATTTGTGTTTCTTGTGACTTTTTGTCTGACTTGCTTGGAGTTGTTGATCTTGATTTTCAGTCTGATGAGGGGATTCGAGCGTCCGCTGAGCGAGTTCAGTCTAGAATCCGTGATTTGGTGTTGCCAACTGCTTTTCTTGATGAGTTGGAAATGAGTCTGTGGCGTAACATTCCGGATTGTCAGTCTTTTAGTGTGCGTTCATCGACACTGATAGAGGACTCAGCGGATTTTTCTTTTGCTGGTCAATTTGACAGTTTCTTGAATGTGAGTCGAGATGGTCTTGGGCAAGCGATTCTGGACTGTTTGGCTTCTTTGTATAATGCGAATGTTCTGAAGCATTTTCAACTTAATGATTTGGATTTTGCTTTGCTCAAAATGGGAATTATTGTACAGGAAATGGTCCCAGCGGATTCTTCTGGGGTACTGTTCACGGCAAATCCGCAAGGCATAATCAATGAGACAGTGATTGTGAATGGCTTAGGAACTGGTGATGGGATAGTTGAAGATAGGGTGTTCACAAATACTTATTATTACAGTCAGACTGATAAAATTTACTATTATGAAAGTCGTGGAAATGTGCCTGTTCTGTCTGAAAATCTTGTAAACGAGCTGGTGAAAGTTTCCAAGAAAATTTCTGAAAGTTTCGGGAAATATCTGGATATTGAGTATCTTGTTAAAGATGAGTCGGTCTATATCCTGCAGACCCGTCCTATCACAACAATTGATGATCGTCGGCTGACAGTTTTGGATAGCAGCAATATTGTGGAATCTTACCCCGGTATCACGCTGCCGCTGACTTTTTCCTTTGTCAAAGTCGCTTACAGAGGTGTTTTCAGAAATGCAGCAGAAATTATCTGGCAGAAACCAGAGCTGCTGACAGAGTTTGAGGATACTTTTCAGGAGATGGTCACAAGCGTGAATGGAAGGGCCTACTACAAAATCAGCAACTGGTATCGCCTTATTCTGGCGCTGCCTTTCAGCAGCAAGCTTATTCCCATATGGCAGGAAATGTTAGGTGTGAGGGATAAGCAAGTGACGGCGCTGGGCGATGCGGGGCTGGGATTGCTGAGGCGTCTGAGGATTGATTGGCGGGCGATTCGCACGTTTTTTGCAGTGCCTGAGCGGATGGCAAAACTTGAGCAGGATTTTCAAGTCATCAATGATTCTTTTTACAGAAATTATTCTGAAAAAGCCACAAACCAAGAATTGCTCGCACTCTACGGAATGCTGGAGGAGAAAATCCTTGCCAAATGGGGTATCACGCTGCTCAATGACGCTTACGCTTTTGTTTTTACGGCTCTAGCGATGCGACGCGGGCAGACTTTTTCCGGAATTTCGGAAATCGAGAGCATGAAACCGCTTCAGGCTTTGAATCGGCTAGCGGAACGGGCGATTCGAGAGGAGAGAGTCCCTGAACTGGCGGCGATTCAGAGCGACGAAGATGCTGAGGCTTACCTCGCACAAAACGGGAGCTTCCAAGCCGAAATCCAGCGCTACATCGCGGACTACGGCGACCGCTCCTTGGCCGAGCTGAAGCTGGAGTCGAAAACCTTTCGCTCCGCGCCTTTAGGGCTATTGAAAAACGTTCTGGAAATTACGCGTCAGCCCGAGAAAGCCCAGATAGACACTGTCAAGGAAGCACTCCCAGAAAAGCCCCTTCGCTTCCTGTCCAAGCGCGCGCTATTAGGCATCCAGAACCGGGAATCGTCGCGTCTCAATCGCAGCCGCATATTTGGTATGGTGCGCAGCATTTTCTTGACAATTGGACAAAATCTGAAAAATGACGATAAAATAGAGGACGCAAGAGATATTTTTTACCTGAAGATGGACGAAGTGTTTGATTTTGTCAAAAGCGCTGAGCCTGTCGATTTGAAAGGCCTTGTTCGCCGCAGAAAGCAGGAGTTCTCACTCTACTACCAGCTTCCGGCCTACACACGTCTAGTTTTTGCCGGCCCAGAATGGAGCAAGCACCATCAAAATGTGAACGCAGTCGCTGTCGCAGGTAATGCTGCCGAACTCTCAGGTATTCCCTGCTCTGCAGGCCGCGTGACTGGCGAAGTGCTTGTTATCACTGATCCGAGCAAGGCGGGAGATGTACGCGGAAAAATCCTTGTGACTCAAATGACAGACCCCGGCTGGGTTTTCCTGTTGCACCAGGCAAAAGGTATCATCACAGAAAAGGGATCGCTCCTCTCGCACACTGCTATCATTTCACGTGAGCTTAAAATTCCGTCAATCGTAGCCGTAGAGCATGTGCCCGAGCTGTTAAAAACTGGGGACATTTTAGAAATGGACGGAAGTACTGGTTTTGTCAGGAAAGTGGGGACGAACGATGTATAAAGTTGTAAGGTTCAAGCAAGAAGAGCCCTATTTGAAGGACTTTTTGGACTTTCCCAAAAGTTTGTACAAGAAAAAATTCCGCACGCAAAATGAAAAAGACGAGCGAGAAATCCTTTTAGGTCAGCATGTATTGAGCAAGTATTTTACGGTCCAGCCGCTGCTGGTCTATTCTGAAGATGGGGGAAAGCTTATCAGCAGAGCTCTTTTGACTAGCTATCCTGAAGATGACAGTCTCTATTTCGGCTATTTCGAGTCGCTTGATAACCGCGATGCTGTGCTGCAGCTATTCTCGGAGATTGAAAAAATAGCCGAGCAGGGGGGCTACAAGCGAATCATCGGCCCAATTGACTGCAGTTTTTGGATAAAATACAGGCTTAAAACTGACCACTTTGAGAATCGGCCTTACATCGGCGAGCCCTATAACAGGTCATATTATCTGAATTTGTTGGAAAACTGCGGGCTTTCGGTTTCTGAGCGCTATCTGTCCAACTCATTCTTGCGCTTGGATTTAGCCGGCAGTTATTATCAAAAATACCTGAGGCGTTTTGCAAGTTTTAAGGAAAAAGGTTACCAGTTTTTTAGCCCTACAAAGGACACATTTGACAGGTGTATGTCCGAAATCTATCAGCTTGTCCTCGCACTTTACGCCGACTTTCCAGCATTTAAACCTATCTCCGAGAATGACTTCAAACAGCATTTTCAGTATTTCAAGTACATCTCTGATTTTCGGATGATCAAGATTGCTTATTTTAATGGACAGGCTGTCGCGTTTCTTGTCACACTACCCGATTACAAAAATATTCTGACACAGAAGCTTACTTTGTCTACAAAATTAAAAGTGTTCTTCACTAGGAGACGCGCCAATAATTACGTCTCGCTTTACTTGGGTGTAAAAAAAGAGCACCTCGGACTCAGCTCAGCTATCGTGACTCCAGTTTATCAGCAAATCAACGCTCACCATGCCGGCGCTATCACAGCGCTGATACATCAGGGAAAAATCACGGAAACTTATAATCAGAGAAACCTGAGCGCAGTGTACAATTACGTCCTTCTGGAGAAGAGTACTTAATGATTTGCTGGAGAGTGGAAAGGACAGACCTTCCAAAGTTATCTGGAACAATGTGACCAGTTGCGGAAGAAAATAATTCTACTATTTGACAATATAGAATAGCTATGCTATACTCGTTTTATCAACTAGTATACAATGTAAACTACTAAGTGAAAGGAAAGGTCCTGTGACAGAGATTAATGCTCAACTTCTTAAGGGGACGTTAGACGGCGCGCTGCTGATTGTTATTTCCCGCGGCGAGACATACGGCTACGAAATTGCAGAAAAGCTGGTGAAGATGGGCTTTCTGGCTATTGCTGCCGGCACAATTTATCCAGTTTTACAAAAGCTGGAACGAGAAGAGTATATCGTCGGCGTGATGCGGAAGTCAAGCGAAGGGCCTAAACGTAAGTATTTTACGATAACGGCGCATGGTGAGAAGCGTTTAAGCGATTTTTTGACAGATTGGGAAAGTCTGTGCACAGCGATGAGTCAGCTGATTCTTGAAACTGGGTCATAATTTATTTGATGGAAATGAGGTCAACAATGAATACAGCTAACATACTGGTTAAAGAGAATAATGCGCTGCGCGAACAGCTTTCAGATGAAAATAAAGTGTTCTACGAGGACTTATTGGTTATTGTTCGCTGTAAAGCACTTTTTCGAGACGAAAGCGTATATGAAGAGACACTGCTTATGATTCTGCAGGATCTGATTGATGCGCAGACAGCAGGTGTGAGCGCGGAAGAATACTTGGGACGTGATAGTTATGCGCTGGCTGATGAGATTATTGCTGAGACGCCTAAGGAATCTAGCTGGAGAATTTTCAAGCTTGCCTTGGCTGGATGGAGGATTTTTCTGGCAGCAAGTATTATTCCTTCTACCTTGATTGAGATTATCCTTTCTCCTTCGCATACAGCGACAATTTCTTTAGCAAATTTCTTAGTTGGCGGAATTTACACCATGCTCTTGATTGCAATTGTACTGAAATCATTTTCTATACACCGCTGGGTACTGCGTGTCTATCACCAGAATTTCTTTAAGACTTGGCTAATCCTGCTTTTTCCATCGGCAGTTTTCTTTGGTATTTATGTATTAATTGCCTGGCTGACACAAAACATTTGGACCATTACAATTTAAGACTTATACCTATAAATACCAAGAGACTGACACAAAGCGCGTCAGTCTCTTTCATGTTCCCCCCTAAAGAGAATTCTAAATATCTTGTAATTTGTTTAAAAGTTATTGTTTTTCTTCGGTTTTTTTCTCAAAATTAGGACTAATCCTGCTGCAAATAAAGCTAGAATTCCCGCAGTTACAACAATCGAACTGATCTGCTCCCCCGTTAAAGGCAGACGTTTCCCTGAACTGTCAGTCCCAGTTGCTGCTGGAAAATCTTGACTAGAATCCCCAGGCTGGTAGGAAATAGGACCAGGAGTTGGAGCATGTTCTGAGCTTTCAGAAGGAATTGGAGCAGATTCAGAGCCTTCAGGAGATTCTATGTCATCATAGACAGTCACTTCTATCTTCTTTTTTACATTTTCATCCTGATCAAGTCCAAATTCAACATCGTAGACACCTGGACTTTCCTCAACATCATTTTTCCGAACATGAATTCCATCTGTACTTTTCTCCTGCGCAAGAACGTCATGAACAACGGCATTTGACTGTGACACAAGATCCATCGACTTTACCTTAGCAAGCGGAATTCGAAAGTCAGAAGCAGAAAGAATATGACGCGGGCCTAGAAATCCGACAAATTCAACTTCATCCTCCGTCACAGCAGCTTTCGCTTTTTCCTGTGGAGTTGTGAATAAAGTCAGAAAAAGAACAGGTAAGAGCAGAAAGCTTGATTTAAATCTCTTGTTTTTTGCCATTTCTAACTCCCTTATAAAATTGGAGAGAAAGAGTTTCCTTTTTCTCTCCGATTTTGATTCCATTTCTGATTATGGTGTTACTTCGTTACCTGCTGCGTCCAATGCCTTAAATTCGAAGACCAGTTTGTTGTTCAAAGTTTTTGTACCAGTCAATCCCGGCGCAACAGTTCCTGTAATATCCAATGACCAATCCTTACTTCCTGCCATTGCTGGGCCGCCGATGGTTGCTGGTTTATTTCCTCCAGCTGCCAGTTTTGTTGACAATGTATTACTTGGAGTAATTGCTTCTAGCGCTGCGTTATCAACCAGTTTAAAACCATTGATGTTTAGGGTCTGAAGTCCAGCAATATCAGGTGTGCTGCTGCTTTCTCCCTTGAACTCTCCCAAGCTCACTTTAACAGGGTAGTTAGACAAGTTAGTCACCGTATGAGTTGCTGAAGTAATATCTGTGTAGCCAGTCGTCGAATCTGACCAGTAAACAATGCGTGAAGGCAATGAAACCTTTATCCAAGATGGGTCGCCAGCTGGCGGAATACCTGGATCTGGATCTTCTGTTTCTGGATCGATTTTTCCGATTCGTCCAATAAATTCCGTTTCCCCTGATGTGACACCAGTGTATGTATCTGCAAAAGCTGGTACTGCTGACGCAATTGCTCCCGCAGCTACTAGACCAATAAGACTGATTGACAATCCTTTTTTCATTCTGTTCTCCTTTATTTTGGATTTTATTTTATATTTATCACTTTAGGTGACTAAATATCAAAGTTAGTTGACGGTGATTGAAACATCCACCTTCGTTTGACCGACTTGTTTTTTGTTTTTCAAGTCATAAAAGTTAACTGCAATAACGCCAGAATGCTTTCCTTTAGCCAACTTTTTTGTCAGTTTTACATCACTGACTTGGTAGCCGGGCTCAATCAAACCTGAATCATAAAGAAGTTCACCTTTTTCTGTCATCAAGCTGGCTTCTTGCCCTGTAGCGTTCACAGGCGGATTTTGAATCCACATTTTTCCTGTCACACCGTCTGAGTCGATTGTAACATTAGGATATACCTGGATTGTCACATTATTTTGATCAACTACCTTGTCCGCATATTTTTTCAATTGACCTGCTGTCATTTTCTGAGTTGCCTTAGTTTCTGGTAAACCAGATACGATTTTTTTCCCTGAGTTGTAGGTCAGTACAAGCCAGATACTACAAGCCACAATCAGCAAAACTAATAGGCCAAGAAGCAAGAACAGTTTTTTCCGTTTTCTCCGTTTGGGTTCGGCTTGGACTTTTTCGTGCATAAAATTCTCCTTATTCACGTTGCTTTATTTCAATTTTGGTGTGAAGTGCCAGATCAATTGACCTTCAAATTCTTTCTTCGCACTCTCTTCATTTGGAATTTCACCATGATACTTTCCAGAAAGTGTCAGATTCATACTTTGTTTAGCAGCGAGTTCACCAGATACCGTTGCACTATCTGCAGCCAGCGTTTGTTCACCAAAGCTGGACAAGTCGGATTTAAGTGCCAGATAGAGTTCTTCTGTCCTGGCATTGTCTGTTCTTGGTGCGGAGATTAGGCTAATGCCGTGAGAGTTCTTATTGATTTTGACATCAACATTCGTATCTAATTTCAAGTTGAGCTTGCTGCTGGAAGAATTATTTGTAATCTTGTAATTTTCACTTGATACAGCTCTCGTTGCCTCATCAGTGACGACAAATTTCATAGATAGAGGCAATGTTACGCTGATAAGGTTATCATAAACAATTGTTACGTCTACTTCTTTCTTTGCTATTCCAGAGACCGTCAGAGATTCGCTCATCTCATTGAGTTCATTTGAATTTACTGGTTGGGATTTTGGCGCTCCAAGGTACCAGCCTGATGGAGCCATGCCGCCGAAGTCATCTAACTTGGATGGTTCAATTGTGTAAGCCTGACTGTCAACAAGCTCCTTCGGCAGAAGCTTCATGTCCGGCGAAAGGGGATTTCCTTTAATATCAATATAATGGATTCTCAAATCATAAGTCGTTTTGCGGAAGACGTAAGTAAATTGACCATTTCCATTGATACGAAGATTTGGCGTCCCCGTTTGGAAAGAATTTTTATCGTGATTGATATAGTAGCCTAAATAAGTAAAACTTTTGAATTTCTGAATGTCGGTGTCGTAAGCATAATCTTTATTGAAGTTTTCACCGTAATTCCAAAACATCACTTTTGGTGTCAATGAAGCATCAACAAGCGAACCATCTTCCTGCTCCCAATTTCGATCAATCTGGAAATCTTCTGTCCCATCTGAACCTGGTGTGCTGTCTGGTCCCACTTTATCATGACCGTATATCAAATCTAAGGTCATATTTTGTGCCATCGAAATCTTAGCGGGTTTCCCCTCGATAATGTCTCCGCCGTTCACACGATGAGCGACTAAAATCTTTTCAGTGACCGGCAAATCATAGCTGTCTTTCCACGCCCAGTCCGAGCCTGTATCGAAGAACTCTGTACTGCTTGGAAGACCAAGATCATTGAGCTCGCGGTCCTTATAGTTAATTGTCAATTTGGACTGGAATTTCCATTGGGCATAGAGCTTCAGTGTCCCGCCAGGTTTCAGGTCAATATCCATGCTGACTGGCGTTCGAGTATCGTCTACTCCAACACTCTCTCCGTCCGGCGTTGTCCATCCCATCAGGCGGTAACCCTCTTTCTCAGGTTTGATGCCTGAAAAAGCAAGATCGCCCCACATGTCCATTGCGCTGATAGTATCAAGGAGTTTATTACTGCTCGGATCCAAGAATTCTACTTTGACATTTCCTGATTTTTTTAGCCATTCGGCTTTAAGCGGCAAAGTCTTTTTTACAAGTGTGGCCGTATTAGTGGTGCCGTTATAGATGCTCGGATCTGCATCAACAGGTGTGACTTTAATGCTCTTGTCGGTTTTATTGCTGTATCCAACTTTATAACCTGGCTCACTGTACCAGGCATCAAAGTTATAACCGTGACGTTTTCCAGGTGATTTTAATTCTTCTACAGTGCCGTATTCACTTCCATCTTTAAATCTCTCACCTGCAATTTTTCCCACTCTAGTAGGGGGATTAGGAACTTCTCCATTAGAATTGCTATCATAAGTCAAATCAACTTTATCACCCGATTTCGGCTGCCAAATCAGATAAAGATTTTTGATATTTGCCCCATTAGAAGGAAAAATGTTATTAAAGGTCTTGCTGGCTAAACCTGTCCATAAAGTCCCCCCTTGTAGTTCGTTGGTATTCCAATCTATGTTACGTAACGTATAACCAGGCTTTCCGATAATTTTAGGTTCTGTACGTATCAGAGCTCTAGTTCGATCTTTTAGAGTCCGCACAAGCACTGTCTGATTACTTTCAAAGCGATCATCAGAGTACAAGTCGTTGGGATACTGTCCCGCGCTCAAGCGAGAACTACTATCAAACATTGCACCTGATCCTGGAAAATTAATATAAAATTTTATGATTCCTATTTCTGCATTTGCACGCACTGTAAATAATAGGCTTAAACCAAAAACAAAGAACATTACTACCGCCAACCACGTTTTAACTCTTCTTACTTTTTTCATTTTCCATCCATTTTAATCTTTTTTCTTTTCTATTTGTTAGTATTTTTTCTTATTTCTCATGTTTTTTGAATTTATTGGTTTTATCACTCAGAAAATATCTTACCTAAAATTGTGATGCTACTTATAATATCATAAATTATGCCTTTTCAGGTTTTTCTAACTTGAAAAAACTTTACTAGTAGTAAACTTCTTTTCACATGTTTTCATCATCTTCGGCTATATTTTAGGAACTCTGAAGCTCTTTTTCCTGACAATGGTTTACAAAAAGTAACGTTTTGTTCTTATTTTTTTAATAAAAAAATGATAAAATTGAATCCATATATTAGATTTATTGATTTCGTTATATTTTTTTATAATCGAAATCGTTAGGAGATACCTTCATATATGGTAAATGGAACACGGCTAAAAATTAGGCACGCTTTTTTAAAATATGCTTCAAAGCACCCTGCTCCAACTCGAGTCACCATTGCAGATATTGCGGAAGAAGCTAAAATCAGTATACAGGCAATTTATCGAAAACATTATTCTTCCGTTGAAGAGATTATAGAAGATATCCACAGTAGTGTCGCCTCAGATGTTGAATTGATCCTCGCAAAACACAATCCGGATACGACACATCCGCTTACAGTTATTTCTGAAGCTCTTTTGCCGGCAGCCTATAAGCATCGTGATACCCTCAGAGTAATGAACAAAACCTATATCGCACCGTCTTGGAATCGCTTTGTAGAAGAATGCTTTGAAACCTGGTTCAGCCCTTATCTTGAACCTCATTTAAAGCCAGTAGCCGTGTCAAAGGAGTTTATGATTGACGTGATATTAAAGCAAATCAGAATTTTTGTCGCTTGCTGGCTCTCCGAGAAAGTTCCGCAGCCACCAGAAGTATTTGAAGAAACTTTCATGAAACTTTTGTCAAATTCAATTTGTGATATTTTAGAATGTAAGGTAAACAAAGGATTTTAAGAGTGTTTTCAAAATATCAGGGGCTCAACAAAAAAAGAAGGAATTCGAGTTGATAGAATTTCTTCTTTTTTGCAGCAATTCCTTTTTTTACGCAGAGCTTGTTTAAAACATTTCAAATAAATCCAACTGATTGTCCTCTGGCAAGCCGCTCAGCGTTCCAAGGTCAGTTAATGCATCAATATTGGTCTGTGTCAGCTTTGTTTTCTGTTTCAAGTCATTCTTGCTCAAGAACTTGCTCCCCTGTCGTGCTTCAACCACAGATTCTGCGGCGGTTTCGCCCAGCGCATCCATGACTACAAAAGGCGGGATCAGCGTATTTCCTTCGATTACGAAGTCTTTCGCTTGGCTTTCGTAAAGGTCGATTTTTCCAAAATTGAAGCCGCGCTCACGCATTTCGTTACAGATTTCAAGTGCTGGCAGCAAGTCTTTCTCCAGATTTGTGGCTGGATTCTCTCGGTCATTGCTGCGTCGGCGAATGTCTTTGATTCTCTCCTTAATCACATTTAAGGGGCCTGACATCAGGCTAAGATCAAAGCCTTTGGCACGGATGGAAAACCAGGCAGCGTAGTAGTACATGGGCTGGTGAACCTTAAACCATGCGACGCGCAGCGCCATCATGATATAGGCAGTGGCATGGGCTTTGGGGAACATGTACTTAATCTTGGAACAGGATTCAATGTACCAATTTGGTACACCGTGGGCTTTCATTTCTGTCACGTAGGACTCGCGCTCCTCGTCAGGAAGCTTCATCCACATGCCTTTTCTGACTTTCTCCATGATTTGGAAACTCATGCCTTCGTCACAACCCTTGTGGATCAAATATGTCATGATGTCATCGCGGCAGCCGATCACTGTGGATAGCGTGGCGACGCCAGATTTTATCAAATCCTGAGCATTTCCCTTCCAAACATCGGTGCCGTGTGAAAGACCTGAAATCTGCAGCAAATCTGCAAATGTCTTTGGTTTGGCTTCGGCAATCATGTTCATGGACGTGAAGGTGCCCATCTCGGGGATACCGAAGGTGCCGAGGTCAGCCATTTCCTGCTCTTTGGTCAAGCCAAGTACTTCAGGACCTGTGAAGAGTGCAAGAACATCTTTATCGTCAAAAGGAATCGTCATCGGATCCATTCCTGAAAGGTTCTGCAGCATTCGAATCATGGTTGGATCATCGTGGCCGAGGATGTCGAGTTTCAAGATGTTGTCGTGAATGGCGTGGAAGTCAAAGTGGGTGGTTTTCCAGGTGGCATTAACGTCATCGGCTGGGTATTGGATCGGCGTGAAGTCGTAAACGTCCATGTAGCTTGGAATAACGATGATCCCCCCAGCGTGCTGTCCTGTCGTGCGCTTGACGCCAGTGATTCCAGAAGCTAAGCGTTCAACCTCGGCATTTCTAATAGGGTGGAACTCGTTGCCGTAGTCGCGCTCGTAGCCTTTGACAAAGCCGTAGGCAGTTTTTTCAGCAACTGTTCCAATAGTTCCAGCTCGGAAAGCATATTCTTCACCGAAAATGTCGCGCACGTCCAGATGGGCGTATGGCTGATCATCGCCTGAGAAATTCAAATCTATATCGGGAACCTTGTCGCCTTTGAAGCCTAAGAAGGTCTCAAATGGGATGTCTTGGCCATTTTTAACTAGTTTTTCGCCGCAGTCCGGGCACAGCTTATCGGGCATATCAAAGCCTGACCCATAAGTGCCATCGGTGAAGATCTCGAAATGCAGGCATTGCTTGTTCGGGCAAATATAATGCGGCGCAAGCGGGTTTACTTCTGTGATACCAATCATCGTTGCGACCAGTGAAGAACCCACGGACCCACGGCTCCCAACCAGATAGCCGCGTTCATTTGAACGATGTACCAGCTCCTGTGCAATAATGTAAATCACGGAAAAACCGTTTCCTACAATTGAGCGCAGCTCTTTTTCCAGACGTTCATCCACCTCGTCAGGCAGCGGATCGCCATATATTTCATGTGCCTTTTCGTAAGCCAGACGGATAATTCGCTCCTCGGAGCCCTCACCGCCTTCGAAGGTCATAACAGGAGTGTAGAGGTCGTCACGAACAGGTGTCAGCACTTCAAAGCGTTCAGCAAGCGCGCGTGTGTTTGTGACCACAATCTTCTTTGCCAAATCCTCGCCCAGAAAGGCAAAGTCTTTCAGCATTTCATCAGTCGTCCGGAAGTGCGCCTTCGGCAATGGCAGTGGTTTAGCATCTTCGCCGTGACCTTGCGTCCAGTTGATTTCGGCTCCAGCCAGTGACCTGACAATGATTTCACGATAGATTTCGTCTTCTGGCGCCAAATAATGGACGTCACCTGTGGCTACCACAGGAATATTCAACGCGTCAGCAACTTGAATCAGCTCTTTTATCGTCTCCTCAACTTCTTTCGAATTTTTGAAAGAACCGCCAGCCAGTAAAGGCTCGTAGAGTGCGGGCGGCATGACCTCGATGAAATCATAAAACTTGGCAATCTCGAGTGTTTCTCTGTGTATCTTGTTCATGACTGAATCAAAGACTTCACCCGTAGAGCAGGCAGAACCGACCAGCACATCCTTGCGATTGGCCTGAAGAACTGAACGAGGGATTCGAGGCACATCTGCGAAATAATCAATATTTGAGTAACTGATCAGCTTGAAAATATTTTTTAGCCCATCTTGAGTCTGCGCATAAAGCGTGATATGGTTCGGACGGACTTTTTTGTAGGAATCAGCAGCAACCAGCTCTGCATTGAGCTGAAGCAGATTTTTGATGTCAGGAAAATAAAGACGCAGCTCTTCAAGGAAGGCATAATACAAGCGCCCAGTAGCCTCTGCATCGGAATCCGCACGGTGATGGGCGGCACCCAAATTGATATTGAATTTCTTGGTCAATTGTCCCAAACCGTAGCGCTTGAGGTCAGGCAGGAGATTTCTGGCAAATTCCAGCGTATCAATGACCGGCTGCGTAATCCGCGGCAGACCGTTTTTCTCATAATTGAGATTCATGAAACCATAGTCAAAAGTGGCATTGTGCGCGACGAGGATGTCATTGCCGCAGAAAGCTTGAAACTCTTCCAGCACCTGCTTGAGCGGCTTTGAGCCTGCCACATCGTCATCGGTAATTCGGGTCAGTTCTGTGGTGAAGCTGCTCAGCGGATAGCCTGGGTCAATGAACTCAGCAAAGCTGTCAATCGGATTGCCCTTGTGCATTTTTGTGGCCGCGATTTGAATCAAATCGTTGTGAACAGCCGAAAGTCCAGTGGTTTCAACGTCAAAAATCACATAAGTCTCTTCAAAGAGGTCACGGTCTTCTTCGTTGAAAACGATGGGGATTTTATCCTCGACCAGATTGGCCTCGACGCCGTAAATAATCTGTACACCGTTCTTCTTGCCGGCTTTGTGGGCTTCCGGATAAGACTGAGCATTGGCGTGGTCTGTGATGGCAATGGCTTTGTGCCCCCATTTTGCGGCTTGTTCTACCAGCTCAGTGGCTGTGACAGTGGCATCCATGGTGGACATGATGGTGTGCGTGTGAAATTCCACGCGCTTCTCGTCGTCTGGCGCTTTGTCTGTGCGGATATTTTTAGCCGCGATTTCTTGCAGGGACTGGATTTGCAGGACCAGTTCATGCTTGAAATTGTCCATTTCCAGGTTGCCTTTGATGCGGACCCAGAGGCCCTTTTTCTGGGCGTCGACAATGTTGTCGAAAATTTCGGATTCGCCTGCACGCGCCCATTTTGAGGCGTTGAAACTGGTGGTGTAGTCTGAAAAGTAGATGTCCAGACGCTGGGAGACTTTTTTTGTGGTTCGGTTGGTGAATTCTTTTTTCTCGGCTTTAAAGACGTAGCCCTCGAAGATGATGCCGCGCTCTGGGTTTTCAGCACTGATCATCGGCGTGGTTTTCTCGGAAAGTTTGATTTCGCGGCCGAGGCTCAGGCCGTTTGTCTTGGGCTGGCCTTTGGCCGCTTTCTTGGCTGGGTTGACTTTTTTTGTTGGGACGGGCTCGGAAGATGACATACCTGCTGGTTCTGGATAGTCGGCTGGTTCTGATTCTGCTAGCGAAGCCAGTGACGCGTCTGATAACTGTTTCTCGACGAGCGCTTCGTGGGCGGCAATCTCTTTTTCAGTCTCAACTTCGTCTACTTCGGCGGTAATCTCCAAGTCTTTGAAGCCGAATTCCTGAAAGAGCGCGTTGATAATCGGCAGATGCTCACTGGCCAGCCGGTCAATCTGCGGCAAATCCGTTACCATTAATTTGAGGGTTCGATCCCCCTTTTGCACAAGCTTAAATTTTTTGAAAATATTGGTAAATGAAGGGCTAGCGCATTCTGGGTAGTCGAAAA
Source organism: Streptococcaceae bacterium (assembly GCA_031285775.1). Taxonomy (GTDB): domain Bacteria; phylum Bacillota; class Bacilli; order Lactobacillales; family Streptococcaceae; genus Lactovum. The sequence goes on from JAITVN010000020.1 coordinate 24,472, forward strand.
TCAGCTGATAGTAGGCGTTCAGCTCCTCATTGCTGTAGGCTTCGCGGGCAGAACGAGCGACCACCGTCAAGCGGGTGTCGGCGATGCCTGTGAATCCCGAAGTCAAGAGGTCGGACAAGAGCTTGAAATCAGCCGCTGGCAGCACATGCTCAAAGGCTAGAAAAAAATGCCAGAGCCGCGACTCGGTATGCACCTCGACCTTATCAATATCCGCATTTACAAAAGCCGGCGAGCCCAGTACTTCCGCGGGAAGATGGATTTGCTCGGCCAATTTATCGAAAAGATTCTCCATGGAGATATTATATCACAGCTGAAGGAACCCAGTTGTGCAGAAATTAATTCATCCGACTCAAACTAGTAGTTGCGAATATCTCTGCCTTGTCTTTAAGTTTAATTACACTATGAACGGTGCAAACCTTCCTAAAACCGACTTTACAATTATGCAGAAAGCCACCATCAAGAGAGCAATTCTCGGGTCGTAGATGAAAGGAATATTCCACTTAAAAATTTGTGCGGCAGTAATAAACAATGCAATTACCCCGAGTAAATACCCCAAAATAGCAAGAGGATTGGCTGGAGCATTCCAGATGAATTTTCCGATAGTCGGCGTCATCATGCACATTGCAAATCCTATTGCACCCAATGTAATAACAGCGATTCTCGTTCCCTTGATAAATGAATCTGTTTATTTGAAAGCCCTGCGAGTACGATTAAACCTGTTACAAGCCATTCTGCGGCCATTATCCCAATTCCTTTCAATGTGTATCTCTCCTTAAGTAGTTTTTATTGAATTGTGTAATATGCCGCTTTAATAAAGTTACGGCATCCTCATATTTATCCGGCTGATTGTCGTATTTGCACAAGAGTAGATAAAGTGACGAATAAAACTGCAGCGCCATTATCATCGGGTCATCTTCGACATACACCTCATCCTTTATCAAAGCAGTGAACACCCCAGAAATCTGCTCCAATCCTTGATTTATGATTAGTTCTCGGAAGAATTCACCAGCTTCTGAATTCCTATACTGTTCTATTGTCAGCATTTTGCGCAATTGTGAGCCGTACTCTGCTTTTAGATAGAATTGGAACATGGCAAGACTGATACGGAATAATTCTTCTTTAGCATCATCTTCGTTTAACGGAAAAAATGCAGCGCTTTCTTCCTGATAACGACGCTCAATATCCTTGAGAATTCCGTCAAAAATGTTTTTTTTACTATTGAAATGTTTGTACAGAGCGCTTTCCCGAATGCCTATCTCGTTTGCGATATCTCTAACACCAACGCCATCATATCCCTTCTCAGAGAAAAATTTTAGAGACGCCGACAAAATTTCCTCTTTTGTGTCTCGTGAATTGTTTCTTGGCATTGTAGTCTCCTTTGAAATTTTGGTTAACAGATGTTCACTTTCATTATAGTTAACTTGTTAAGTGTTCTGCTGACATATTACTAAATTAACACAAAATGAGTCCAGTCAATTGACCAGACTCATTTTCTTTATTTTTCATACTCTCAAGCAATAAGCGCTTTGCTGTAGGCTTTGTCCTGGGCTTTCAGCTTTTTCACCGCCCACAAGTAGTGACTCGCAGTCGCTGAAACACAATAACTGCCTAATGAGGAAGCGCCTGTCCAAGGAAAAAGACCTTTTGCAAAGAGTTCATCATTGGAAAAGCTTTCAATTGCAGCCATCACTTCGGCGTGACTTTCTCTTAGCATCTTGACAGCGTCATTTAATGAGGTTCCCTGATGTTTCGCCACAAATTCAATATTCATCTGTCCGTATGTTTTCCAGTTATAGGGCAAAGGAATGAACGGTTGGGCTTCTCCTTGCTGGTTGCTGTTTATCCAGTTGAGCAATAATTGATGCCACTCGTATAAATGAATAAAAACATCGCGCAAGTTTTTATCGCGTCCCCAGTGCGCTTCCTTGCCCATTTCCGCACCAAAGGCAAAATCTGCCCGCTGCTCATCATCCGACATGGCGTCAAACAGCTGCCAGATTTTCTCAAAGTTTTCATTTGCCGACTTTGTGAGATCAGTCTTTGTTGTTGGTCTTGCCATTATTTTATCTTCCTTCACTTATTTATGGGGCAATTATAGCACACCCCTCAATGAGATACCCACTAAAGAAAATTCACAGCCAGAGTTCTTTTAGGAAGTTGCTTTTTTTTCGATAAACCGCAACTCATTACACTCCTGAAAAACTAAAATTTTGTTATAATAGGTTCATGTCAAAGATTTTAGTGGTAGATGATGAAAGACCCATCTCAAACATCATCAAATTCAATCTGGAAAAAGAGCAATATGAGGTCGTGACCGCTTTCGATGGTGTTGAAGCCATTGAAAAATTCAAAGAGACTTCACCGGATCTGATTTTGCTTGATTTGATGCTGCCTAAGAAGGACGGTATTGAAGTCGCTCGTGAAATTCGCAAGACGAGTGATGTGCCTATCATCATGGTTTCTGCAAAAGACAGCGAGATTGACAAGGTCGTAGGTCTCAATGTCGGCGCGGACGATTATGTGACGAAGCCCTTCAGCAATGCTGAGCTGCTTGCACGTATCAAAGCCAATTTGCGCCGTGCAGTCGTTGAAACTCAAGCTAGAAATGAGGCGCCTGTTAAAAAAGAAATCACGGTCGGGGAACTGCGAATCAACACGGAAACCTATCTAGTGTACAAAAATGATAAAGCACTTGATTTATCACACCGTGAATTTGAACTTATTCTCTACCTTGCCCAGCATCAGTCTGAAGTCATTACTCGCGAAGCGCTGCTTGAGGAAGTCTGGGGCTATGATTATTTCGGGGATGTCCGCACTGTTGATGTGACCGTACGCAGGCTGCGTGAAAAAGTTGAGACCAATCCCAGCCGGCCGGAGTACATTTGCACCCGCCGCGGCGTGGGCTATTACATGAACAAACATGAAGATGAACAACAAACCAAAAAATAGTCTGATTTTTAAAGTAGTAGTCTTTCATCTACTGCTTTTTGTCATACTCTTTATTCTTCTGGAAATCTTTCACACGCGCACGCAACTGTTTCAGGCCTTTTTCATTGTTCTTATCACCTCACTTATCGTCTCCAGTTTTTTTACCTTCGATTTTTCTCGGTCAATCAAAGATCTGACACATGCGATTGATCGTGTGACACGCAGTGATTTCTCCCAGCATTCACTCGCCCCCAGCACGGCAGAGCTGGCAGAATTGGATTCAAAAGTCAATGAGCTGCGAAAATATATCCAGCGTTCCCATAACAATCTTGAAAACCAGCACAATCAACTCACTGGCATCCTCGCTTACATGACCGACGGTGTCGTTGCTTCTGATGAACGAGGCAATGTCATCCTCGCCAACACTGCAGCCTTGCACCTGCTCAACACGACGACCGAGCAAATTCTCAAGAAAAATATCGCTCAAGCGCTCTATGTTGCCAATTACTTTGCCTTTCGCGACCTGCTTGAGCGACAGCCTGATATCTCAATTGATTCAGAGAATTCTTACGGTGAATATGTGCGTCTGCGTATCAATTTTTCGGTCTTCCGGCGGGAATCCGGCGAAATATCAGGTATCATCGCCGTCCTGCATGACGTTACTGAAGCTGATAAACTTGAGCGCGAACAGCGCACCTTTGTCTCAAACGTTTCTCACGAGCTCAGAACACCTTTGACCACCATTCGTTCTTACCTGGAAACATTGCATGACGGCGCCCTCAAACAGCCTGAAATCGCTCAGGAGTTCGTTGACATTACGCTCCAAGAAACCGAACACATGACCCAAATGATTACAGATATTCTGGATCTCTCACGCATGGACATGGGACGTACGCCTCTGCAGAAAGAAATGGTCAATGTTGTCGCCTTCTTGAGCCATCTCGTTGACCGTTTTCGCCAAGTTGCCGTCACTGATGACAATATGCCGATCAGCTTCAATACTGAGTTTCCAGCGGAGGCAATATGGAGTGAATTTGACATCAGCAAGATGAGCCAAGTCATCGATAATATCCTTTCGAATGCAGTCAAATACTCGCCGCACGGCGGTGTAGTTACAGTTAAACTGCAAGTTACCTTTACACAGCTTATCATCAAAATTTCAGACCAGGGAATCGGCATCCCAGCCAAGGATTTGTCAAAAGTCTTCAACCGCTTCTTCCGCGTTGACAAAGCGCGTACGCATGATGCAGGAGGTACTGGTTTAGGCCTTGCCATTGCCTACGACATTGTCAAGCTGCATGACGGCACCATCGGTGTTAAATCCGTCGAAGGCAAAGGGACTGAATTCGCGATTGTCTTGCCTTATACACCGTTAAGCTACGACGATTTTGACTTTGAAGAAGATGACAGTCCAGAATACATCGAGAAAGACGAAGTTCAGGAATACTCGGAGTTACCAGAAAATCTCCTCCCTGAAGCTGAAGGCACAACACATTTCGTCCTTCCATTAATTGATCAAACGCCACTAGACAAAGAACTCACAGACGAATTCAGCCAAAAAGTCTCTTTAACCAAACCCGATCCGCAATAGACGCTAAAAAGGAAAAAAATGACCACAGGATTTAAATATGCTATCCTTGCCTCCGGCTCCACCGGAAATGCAACTTATATAGAAACTGACAAGCAAAAGATTTTAGTTGATGCCGGCTTAACTGCCAAAAAAATCGAAGAATCGCTCGAAAGCATTGGGCGCTCAGCTTCCGACATTGACAGCCTTCTGATTACACATGAACACAGCGATCACATCAAAGGCGTAGGTGTCCTTGCTCGGAGGTATCACATGAATGTCTATGCCAATGAACTCACTTGGCATAAACTATTGGATGACAACATGCTGGGCAAAATTCCACCTGAGCAAATCAGAACTTTTGAAATGGGAAAAACGCTGACCTTTGATGACATTGACATTGAAAGCTTCGGTGTCAGTCACGATGCCGTTGCGCCGCAATTTTACCGGTTTATGAAGGACAACAAGTCATTTGTAATCTTAACCGACACTGGCTATGTCTCTGATCGGATGGCAGGCACAATAGAGGACGCGGACGCCTACATTATGGAAGCCAATCATGATATTGAAATGCTTCGCATGGGACCCTACCCATTTAGGACGAAGCAGCGCATTCTCAGCGATAAAGGGCACCTGTCCAATGAAGACGGCGCCATGGCGGCACTCACGGTCATCGGCAATCACACGAAGCGTATTTTTTTAGGACACCGCAGTCAGCATAATAATATCAAAGAACTGGCACACATGACAATGGAAACCAGTTTGCAGCAGCATGATGTGGATACACATGTTGTTCAGATTATTGATACGAGTCATGTGGATTCTAGTCCTTTGTATGAAATCTAAGTTATTGCTGGAATAAAAAAGCTTAAGAGTTTAATTTTCAAGAAGTTAGTCTCTTAGGCTTTTTTAATCTTTGTTCAAGAATTTCAAGATGCCTCTCTTTTTTCTGTTATATAATTTGACAATTATTTTGTATCATAAGACAATAAAGTCTGTTTAAAATAGTATATAATAAAATCAAAGAAAAAAGATTTCAAGGTATTTATTTCTCAGATTGTGAGGCGAAAGTTGCAGCCAATGGAAAATTAGATTTTAACAGCGAGAATGAGCAAATCAAGTAATATTTACGTAAATAGAGGAAAACATGAGAAAATATAAAAGTATATTTATGGCTTCAATTTGTGTTGCTGGATTATCCTTTCAGTCTGCAGCAATTGCTGATACAGCTGAAACGCCGAATGCTCAAGCGTCAACAGAAGTTTCTGATATGAAAACAATACATGTCGGACAAAGTTACCAAGCAAATACAAATCTTGGCGAACCATATGTTTATGAGAGTACAGTGTTCACACTTAATGGCGTAACAACAGTATCTAAGTCAGGTATATATTCTGCCAAACAACCAGGGATTTTGAAGATATACTATAATTTCCACTATTCCGATCCAAATGCGACACATCCATCAATCCAGCCAGCCTCTGCAGATGTCAAGATTCTACCTGAGACCGCAAGTGAGGAGACGGCTTTATATCGGCTCTATAATCCGAACTCTGGCGAACATTTTTATACACACAGCTTCTACGAAAGAGATTCACTGGTAAATGCCGGCTGGAAAAATGAAGGAATTGCTGAGCAGGCGCCTGTGATTGACACAAGCGTGCCAGTTTATCGTGTTTACAATCCAAACTCAGGCTTGCATCATTTTACGACTGGCTTGTTTGAGAAGAATCAGCTTGTTTCATTAGGGTGGCGCGACGAGGGAATCGGCTGGTATTCGAATTCCGATCCTGAAAATGGCATTTCTTTGTATCGAGTTTATAATCCGAATTCTGGACAGCATCTTTATACAACAGGCGCTGCAGAGCGTGATAAACTTGTTTCACTGGGCTGGAATGACGAAGAAGTTGCTTGGTATGCTTTAAAATAAATTTGGGAATCAACTTGTACAAAAAGTCCGAATAATATCGGGCTTTTGTATTTTTGTAATATATAAATTAGAGCGATAAACATACTATTGTCAAAGAAATTGGTAAGCAAGGCCATTTTTTGTTATAATGAAATGGATTCATTGGGCAAAATAGACTCAATGAGTACTAAATTCCTAAAGGAGGACAATATGGAAATTATCGATGAACTCAAAGCCCGTGGTCTGATCAATCAGACGACCGACGAATCCGAACTGCGAAAAGCACTCAACGAAGGGATGGTCAGCTATTATATTGGTTTTGATCCGACGGCAGATAGCCTCCACCTTGGAAATCTAGTACAGATTATTCTGATGATGCATCTCCAGCGCGCTGGTCACAAGCCTTATGCACTGGTCGGAGGCGCGACTGGTCTGATTGGTGATCCATCGTTTAAGGAGGCTGAACGCGCCCTCCAGTCAAAAGAAACCGTTGTCAATTGGGCGTCTCAAATCCGCGGTCAGCTCGCACAATTCCTTGACTTTGATACTGATGCACCAAATCGTGCTGAGATGGCAAATAATTATGACTGGTTTGAAAATTTGAACTTTATTGACTTTCTTCGTGATGTCGGCAAATATTTCACGGTTAATTACATGATGTCCAAAGATTCAGTCAAAACTCGTTTGGAGACTGGACTCAGTTACACAGAATTCGCCTACCAAATCATGCAGGGCTACGATTTCTACGAGCTCAACCAGATTCACGGCGTGACACTGCAAATGGGCGGTTCCGACCAATGGGGAAATCTGACCGCAGGCGTGGAACTTCTCCGCCGTAAAGCCAATGTGACCGCTCAAATCATCACGACACCGATCATTACTGATGCTACTGGGAAAAAATTTGGAAAATCTGAAGGCAACGCGATTTGGCTGGATCCTCAAAAAACGACGCCTTTTCAAATGTATCAATTCTGGCTCAACACTGATGACGCGGACGTTATCAAGCTCTTAAAGATTTTCACTTTTCTGCCGCTTGACGAGATTGCGCAAATCGAACTTGACTTCGATAAGGATCGCGGCAACCGTTCGGCACAAAAGATTTTGGCCCGAGAAGTTGTGACGATGGTTCACGGTGAATCAGCCTACGCGCAAGCCCTGCACGTCACCGATGTCTTGTTTGGCGGCGGTAGTCTGGCTGAACTTGACGCTCAGTCTATTTTGACAGGCTTGAAAGCTGTGCCGCATTATGAGGTCAGTCCTGATGAGGATTTGGCGCTTGTTGAGCTGCTGGTTAACTCGGGCATTGAGTCCTCTAAACGCCAAGCGCGTGAAGACATTCAAAATGGCGCCATCTACATCAATGGGGAGCGTCAGCAGAGTTTAGACTATATTTTGGACAGTGTGGACATTATAGACGGCCAGCTGACAGTTATCCGAAAAGGTAAGAAGAATAACTTTATATTGACTTACACGCATTAATATAAAGAATAAAACAGCGGGATTTACCTGCTGCTTTTTTGATTACGGCTCGTGAGCCAGTTGAGTGCGCGGAGCGTGCGAAACAGAAAACCACCCGCTATGCGGGTGGCGTTAGTCGGTTTGACCAAAAGCAAGTATAATTGAGATGTTCAGGTTCAAT
>JAITVN010000102.1 GCA_031285775.1 Streptococcaceae bacterium
CGCGATGATGAGCGTGATTTTGCCGCAGGCCATTCGCAACATCCTTCCAGCTGTCGGCAACGAGTTTGTCACGATCATCAAAGACAGCTCACTTCTATATACCATCGGCATTATGGAGCTCTACAACGGCGCCGTCACAGTGAACCATTCGTCCTATATTCCTTTGACGCCGTTCCTTCTAGCCGCTGCTTACTACTTCGTGGTCTGCTTTGCCTTATCACGATTGCTTGCACGCTTTGAGAAAAAGCTTGGAAAGGGCTATGTGCATTCATGAGCGAAATTTTGATAGAAACGAAAAATCTTCATAAGTCTTTTGGAAAAAATGAAGTGCTCAGAGGGCTCGACATCCAAATAACAAAAGGCGAAGTCGTCGTGATGATCGGGCCTTCCGGCTCAGGCAAATCAACTTTCCTGCGCTGCATGAATCTCCTTGAGACACCAAGTGCCGGCGAAGTCTACTTTGAAGGCGTCAGCTTATCAGACAAAGCAGTGGATGTTTTTGAACACCGCGAAAAAATGGGCATGGTCTTTCAGCAGTTCAACCTCTTTCCAAATATGACGGTACTGGATAATTTAACCTTAGCACCAGTCAAAACCAAGAAAATGTCCAAAGAAGAGGCGATTAAAAAGTCGCAGGAATTGCTTGGTCGCGTGGGTCTCTCAGATAAAGAGAATGCCTATCCGCAGAGCTTGTCGGGCGGTCAGCAGCAGCGTGTCGCCATTGCGCGTGCGCTCGTTATGCAGCCGGATGTCATGCTCTTTGACGAACCGACCTCGGCGCTTGATCCAGAAATGGTCGGCGAAGTGCTCGCCGTCATGCAGCAGCTTGCTCAAGAAGGGATGACCATGGTTGTGGTCACGCATGAAATGGGCTTCGCCCGCACTGTGGCAGACCGTGTTATCTTTATCTCGGACGGTATGATTGTTGAAGAGGGGACGCCGGAAGCGATATTTGATTCGCCGCAGGAGACTCGAACTCAGGAGTTTTTGGCCAAGGTCTTATAAAAAAATCGGATGAACTTGTGCAGTTTATCCGATTTTTTGGACAAATTACAAATTCTGCCCAACTGTGGCCGCTAATTCTTCTAGCTGGTTTGCTTTATCCTCTCTCAGCTCCTTGTGAAGCCGTATGGCCAGCCATGCGGTGATTAAAGCAGAGAGGATATCAGCTAGCAACTGCGCATAGATAACACCGTTGAGCCCGAAAACCCGTGGGAGAACCAGAATAACAGGAATAAAGCAGAGGCCCTGCCTGCATGCCCCAAGGAAGAGGCCCTCTTTTGCCTTACCCATAGCCAGAAGCAGCGAGGAATAGGTCGTGTAGAAGCCGAAGAGGACGAATGAAAGCGCATTAACCCGCAGAGCCTGCGTTCCGATTTGGACCATCTGCCAATCGTTTTGGGTGAAGCCCGAGATGATACTGCTTGAAAACAGAGCGGAAACTACCGCGAAGAGGGCGCAGAAGAGGCTCGACCAGATGATTGAAATTTTTATTGCCGATTGCAGGCGCTCATACTTTTTGGCACCGTAACTGAAGCCCGCTATCGGCTGCAGACCTTTCAGGAAGCCGAATACGACCAGGCTTCCCATCGAGAGAATCCGGGTAACCGCTCCCATGGCCGCCAGTGCAGAATTTCCGTAAAGTCTTGCGTTATCGTTGGTTAGGGCAATCGACAGACTTGTCAGGAGCTGAAAAATGAGCGTTGGAATACCGATTTTCAAAATCTCGGACATGATTTCTTTTGAAGGGCTGAACGCCTTGATGCTGAAGCTGAAAACGCTTCGCTTGCGCAGAATATACCACAGATACAGCAAGCTTGAAACAATCTGAGCAATCGCTGTGGCGTAAGCAGCGCCAGCAATTCCGAGATGCAGAACCTTGATGAAAACGGGTGCAAGAGCTGCATTCAGCACGGCACTTGTGATCAGAATGGCCATGGTAGTTTTAGCGGCACCCTCACTTGAAACGATATTATTCATCGTGACATTAAAAATATTGAAAATGGAGAAAAGTAAATAAATGCTAGCGTAAGTCATCGCATAAGGCAGAACAGCTCCTCTAGCCCCCATCAGCTGCAAAATCGGCTTTAAGCAGACAAAAGTGACAGCGATGATCAGAATTCCGACTAAAAGACTGCAGTAAATCGCCGTACTTGCCACTTTATTTGCCATTTTCTGCTTATTCTGTCCTAAAAGTCTAGACAAATAAGAAGCGGCGCCGTTTCCGAACAATAGCCCCAAGCCCACGATGACTTGCGTCAAGGGAAAAGTGACCGAAATTGCCGCCATCTGATTTGTTCCCAAGCCGCCGACGAAGAAAGCATCAATCAGATTGTAGAGGGCATTAATCATCATCCCGACCATCGTCGGCAGCCCCATAAGCAGCAGTGCTTTTTTAACAGGAACTTGACCCAGCAGTTCCATTTTCTTCTGACGAGTTTCCATGATTTCCTTTCTTACCCTTGACATTCCTTTTGAATTATAATACTATAATTTACAGCAAGAGCAAAACAAATATTACTATAAATTATAGTATAAGTCAAGAAATATGATGAGGGAAAAATGGCAACAATAGATTTAATCGTACTGGGCATGCTGAAGCAAGAAGCGCTCAGCGCCTATGACATCCAGAAACTCGTGGACTACCGCAACATCTCAAGATGGGTAAAAATCAGCACCCCGTCAATTTACAAAAAAGTGATTCAGCTTGAAGAAAAAGGCCTAATTGAAAGCGTGACCGTTAAGGGGAAAATGGCCGAAAAAGCGATTTATTCCCTGACCAAAAAAGGCGCAGAAGAATTTCGTCGTCTAATGTTTGACATATCCAGCAGTCCAATTAATATATTCCTGGACCTAAACGCAGTCATCGTCAATCTCGCTGTCCTTTCTCCAGCAGAGCAAAAAAAATGCCTCAGAGACATTGAGGCAAACGTTGAAGAACTAAAGGGCTTTTTAGAAGAGAACTTTGAGCAAAAAGAAAATCGGGCCGACATTCCTGCAAGCGGACTTGCTGTACTCAACCAGCAATATGCCTTGGTCCAGGCTATTGAAAGCTGGCTTCTGAAGGTAAAAAAACAGACGATGTGAGGTGGGGCAAATCTCATCTAAAAATGGCAAAAGCCCTGAAAACTCAGGACTTTTTGTTGTAATTCCAAAGGAGAGGAGGGGATTCGAACCCCCGGTACGCTTGTGGCGTACACACACTTTCCAGGCGTGCTCCTTCGACCACTCGGACACCTCTCCGCAACTTCTTTATTATAGCAAAATCTTTCTGAAATTGCAGTGATTATGTGCAAGGAAAATAATGCAAGAAAGTTAAATAACAAGAAAATACTCCTGACTTTATCAGTTTAAAGGACGAAAAAAAATGAAAGTCAAGAAAACACGCAGGATTTGCGTGTTTTTCGATGCTTTTCGCTTGTTGATAACGGTTGGTTGTGGTATAATAGAG
>JAITVN010000036.1 GCA_031285775.1 Streptococcaceae bacterium
CAAAGAATGATTGACGCTTTGAAGAATGCAAGATGTAATCCGCTCGCTCAAGGTTACTATCGGGTTCAGGGAACTGAGGATTTAGTGGAACTCCAAAAAGCATTGGGAATCAAATGGGAGAAGCAATATGTGAAATTCGAAGAACTCAAACGCTACGCTAAAGGTTGGTGTACAACATCTAATTCTTAATGAAAAAGTCTCTATCCCTTTGTAATACAAGAGGATAGAGACTTTTGATTTTCTGAAACTGATAAACTCGGGATTATAGCAAAATCTTTCTGAAATTGCAGTGATTATGTGCAAGGAAAATAATGCAAGAAAGTTAAATAATACGAAAATACCGCATCAATCTCAATGCGGTAGTATTTTCTTATTATTATTATTATTCTGTTTTCGTCTCTATAAACATTGTATTAAGGACAATTCTGAAAAGTGTCTCTCGTCATTTGTCCCATATTCCCAGTAACATTATAAATGATCAATTGCATACTGTGCCTCTTCAGCGGTAAATAGAAATCCTCCTGGAACAGTAAGCAACTCATAGATTCTGTCTTTCGAATCACTGTAATATGATCCATAGTAAATTTTCGCTGCAGTAAGTGCATTTTGATTCCAGTCAATACCAGAACTATCAACTGCGAATGTTGCGTCCTCTGTCGTGAAGCCATCAACAGTTAGCTGGTTAATATAACCTAGTCGAGACATGTAGTAACCGTTTTCTTGATAAGCCAAAACTCTAGTTAGGGCATTTATCGTTTCTTGGGTAATCGGAAAGCCTGATCCAGTACCGTACCAGGCAACTCCTTCATCACGCCAGCCAGCTTTAAGCAGACTTTCCTGCTCAAAAGGTGCGGTAGTATAATTGTGTGAACCCGCCGCCGCATTGGGGTTGTATGCACGAAGAAGTGAGACGGATCCGCCTGAATACCAGCCGATGCCTTCAGCCTTCCAGCCAGCTTTTACGAGAGAATCTCTTTCATTAATGCTTCTTGTGTAAAAATGGTCGCCGGCATTCGGATTGTAAAGTCGATAGACGGCGTCACCAGAATCAGGCGCTATCCAGCTGATGCCTTCATAACTCCAGCCGGCATTGACAAGACTTGTTCTCTCATTGATGCTTGCCGTGTAAAAATGCTCTCCCGAATTCGGGTTGTAGAGACGCTGCATCTGTGTGTCCGCCATCGCTTTGTCGGAAAGACAAATTCCAAGGATTGCAGCCGCAATGAATAATAAAGGTTTTTTCTTCATGAATTTTCTCCTGTATAAAAAGTTAAATTTTCAAAACAATTAACAAAGCGAGTGTAACATGTTTGTCCTGAATTGTCAAAAGAAATTCTTCCAGGAGATTTATCCTTACAAAAAGCCTCGCCTGAATGCAGATTCTACCAGAAGAAGATATAAGTGAATCTGGTTTTCTGCCCCTCTTTTTGATATAATGATCAAATGAAGTCAATTTTTATTTCTTTCGAAGGACCTGAAGGTGCTGGTAAGTCAACCGTTTTATCAATGGTTTTGCCCGTACTTTCAAAGATAAGGGAAATTGTTTCAACACGGGAACCTGGCGGTGTACGCATTGCTGAGGACATTCGCAAGATTGTTCTAGGACGTGAAAATACAGCTTTAGATGCGAAGTCTGAGATGCTTCTATTTGCAGCAGCGCGTCGTGTGCATCTGCTGGAAAAGATAAAGCCGGCACTTGAAGCAGGGAAAGTTGTGCTCGCGGATCGTTTCATTGATTCATCGGTGGCTTATCAAGGCTATGCCGGCGGGGTCAAAGTGGATGAAGTCAAATGGCTGAACAATTTTGCGACAGACGGGCTGAAACCTGATTTGACGCTCTATTTCGACATTGCGCCTGAAATAGGACTGGCGCGTGTGATGCATGCGGATGAGCGGGAGAAAAATCGTCTAGACTTGGCAAATTTGGCTTATCATCAGAAAGTCGTAGAGGGTTATTTGAAGCTCTGTGAAGCTGAACCTGAGCGTATCGTCAAGATTGATGCGAGTCGCTCACCCGAAGAAGTGGCACAGGATGTCTTGTCGGCCATTTTTGAGCGCTTTCCAGGTGAATTTGCATGAATATTCGTGAGATCCAACCGCAGCTGCTGACGCATTTTGAGAAGCTGCTTCAAGCTGACAAACTCTCGCATGCTTATCTGTTCGTAGGTGGCTTTGGTGCTTATGACATGGCGATTTGGCTATCACAGGCGATTTTTTGCCAGGAAGCAGAGAGACCCTGCGGAAAGTGCCGGATTTGTGAACTTGTGGCACAGGATGAGTTTACGGATCTGCATGTCATTCGGCCGGACGGTCAGTCAATCAAGGTTGACCAAATTCGTGAGCTGCTGATGACTATTGAAACAACAGGATTCGAGTCAACCAAGAAAGCTGTCATTATTCGCGATTCGGAAAAGATGGGCTTGAATGCTGCCAATGCACTGCTGAAAACCATTGAAGAGCCTGACAGTGAAATTTACATTTTCCTGCTTGCAGAGAACGAAAATCTGCTGCTTCCGACGATTCAATCTCGCGTTCAGAAAGTGGTTTTTCCAAAGAATGTCCAGTTTTTGGAGGCGTTCATCCAAAATCAGGGAATTGATATTTCGCAGGCACATTTGTTGGCAGAAATTACTGAATCAACCGATGAAGCATTGAAAATTCTGCAGTCTGATTGGTTCAATAATGCTTGTCAGCCTTTGATGATCTGGTCGAATAAGGCACAAGATGCGCCAGAAGATGCTTTTCTGGCTTTGCAGAGTCTGTCGCTTCTATTTGCCTCAAAAGCAGAACAAGAAAAAGCCTTTGAGGCGCTGCTGGTCTTGTTTAACAGTGCCGGTGCAAGAAAATACACAGAAAAAACCTTTAAGGCACAGAGGATGTGGCGTGCAAATGTACGTTTTCAGTCTTGCCTAGAAAGTATTTTATTATGATTTACGAAGTTACATTTTCAAATGGTTTTTCAAATCTCCTTGTCAAATCTGATCAGGAGATCCCGCTTGAAACTGCGGTGATGGTCAAGACAGACAAGGCAACGTTGCATCTTGGAAAGCTTTTAAGGTGCTACGATGAGAATTCAAGTCACCGAAAAATCGAAGTTGGCGGACAATTGATTCGACTGGCAACAGCTGAAGATTTTGAGATAAAAAAAGAGGTTCTGGAAAACTCTCGCATCGCCAAAAGTGATGTGATAGATATTGTGAAAGCGGCAGGACTGGATATGAAAGTCATGACGGTGAACTACAGTTTTGACTACAGCTTTCTTTTCATCTCATTTGTGGCTGACAATCGGGTAGATTTTCGTCAGCTGCTGCGTGATTTAGCAGCCTTCTTCCAAATCCGAATTGAGCTTCGGCAGATTGGCACACGAGATGCGGCACAATTGGTTGGTGGATTAGGACCATGCGGGCGTCCGCTGTGCTGTTCTGAATTTCTGTATGAATTTCCGACAGTTTCTATCAAAATGGCCAAAAATCAGCAGATTGCATTTAGTCAGGGCAAGCTCAATGGTGCTTGCGGCCGGTTAATGTGCTGCCTCTCATACGAGGATGATTTTTACAAGGCAGCAGCAAAAGAATTCCCAGATTATGGGGACTACATGAAGAGTCCGGAAGGTCTTGGCCGTGTGATTGGCATGAATATTATGAACCGCATGATTAAGCTCAAATTTGCAGATTTTGTACGGGAATACACGCTTGATGAGCTCAAAGAGCAGGAGGTGGTACATGACGGATAGGAACGAATTACTGTCAGATTTGACCCAGTTCGAAAATGCCCTGGCGGATACCTATGCCGCCATTGGTAAAGTGAAGCAGTCTTTGACAGAAACAATGTCAGAAAATGCTTGCCTGCGTTTGGAAAATGACAGATTACGTGAGCGTTTGGCTGAGTTGGAAAAAAATGAGCCCGTAAAATCGCCCGCTGTTGCTTCAAGCCTAATGAAAGTTTATGATGAAGGTTTCCATGTCTGTCACGAATATTACGGCAAGGTGCTCGAAGACGGCGAAACATGTCTGCTCTGTCAGGAGGTGCTTTTCAGATGATAACTCAATCAAGCTTCCGCGGTGAAAAGTCTGTCGGAACGCTTTTTTTAGTCCCAACGCCTATTGGAAACCTGAGCGACATGACCTTTCGTGCGGTCGAAGTGCTGGGAAAGGTTGATCTGATTGCTTCAGAAGATACGCGCAATACACTCAAGCTCCTCAATCATTTTGAGATTAAAAGCACGCAAGAGAGCTTTCACGAACATAACTGGGCAGAAAAAATTCCCAAACTGCTGGCACTTTTAAAATCTGGAAAATCAATTGCACAAGTGTCGGATGCGGGCATGCCGTCAATATCGGATCCTGGGCATGAACTGGTGGTCGCAGCCATAGCTGAGGAAATCCCAGTCGTCGCGCTGCCAGGAGCTTCAGCGGGGATAACGGCCTTGATCGCGAGCGGTCTCATTCCACAACCACACGTTTTTTACGGCTTTTTGCCGCGGAAAAAAAAGGAGCAAATCGAGTTTTTCACAAGTAAAAAGTCATACCCTGAAACACAAATCTATTACGAATCCCCCCTTCGTCTGACAGATACACTGGCAAACATGCAAGAAGTCTACGGGAATCGGGAAATCGCAGTCGTGCGCGAATTGACCAAAATCTATGAAGAATACCGTCGCGGCAGCATTACAGAAGTCCTGCAGGATTTGATTGAGCGCCCAGCCAAAGGTGAATGTCTGATTATTGTGTTGGGTCTTTCTGACAAACAGCCGACAGCCTTTGATGACACGGCACTTGAAGCTGTCCAAAAACTTGTCGCAATGGGTAACAAACCAAACGCAGCCATTAAGCAAATCGCTAAAGAACGCGGAATTAAGCGCCAGGAGCTGTATGCTGAGTTTCATCAACTTGATTCGCCAAAGGTTTGAATGACAGCAAATTTCTATGACAGCAAATGACAGCAAATTTCGGAGTTAGTTTGTGAAATTGGTCAAAATATGATAAAATGACTATTATTAAAAATAAGAGTAAATTTTATGAAACTTAAAAATATCATGTTGTCCAGCCTTATTGGACTTGCGGCATTTGGTTTGCTTTGTGCCTGCAGCAGCTCATCGAAAAAAGATTCTGCCTCGGACACATCCACAGTAAAAAAGATCACCGTGGCTACTTCTGGAACGTCGAATCCCTATGAGTATCAGGAAAACGGCAAAATGACCGGCTTCGAAATTGACATCCTAAAAAAGATTGATGCGGCACTGTCTGATTATTCTTTTTCAACCAAAATCTATAAAGATGATGCGATTTTACTGGCACTTGACGGCAATCATGCACAGATGGCAATGAATAATTTTGGAAAGACGGCTGCCCGCGAAGAAAAATATCTCTTCAGTTATCCGCTTTCAGAAGGAATTAATGCGATTTTTAGCCGAGAAACAGACAATATCACGACAATTGTCGATTTAGCCGGTAAGAGCACTGAAATTCCCACTGGAACGAATTACGGCGACATCATGGAGAACTGGAATAAAAAGAATCCAGATAAAAAAATCACCATCAATTATTCCGGGAACACATTGGCCGACCGTTTGAAGGCTATCTCGGCAGGTAAAATTGACTTTCTCTTTGCGTCAAAATCAGCTGCTGAGAATTTTGTAAAACAAGCGGGCATCACAGGTTTAACTGACACTGTGCCAACCGACTTGAATAGTCATCCAGAGTTTAAAACCTATGAATATTTTGTTTTTCCAGAAAGTGAAAAGAAGCTCCAGAAAGCTGTGAATGCTGAAATGAAGAAGCTTCAAGCTGATGGAACATTGAAAACTTTGTCAGAGAAGTACTTTGGATCTGACCAAACACCTGATGTGAACCAATATCAATGATTTTTTTGAAGTGACCTTTCAGCTGTCCAACTTCATTTTCCAATTTGCCATTTAAAAAATTTGCCTCTTGCCTTGATTTTCTCTGATAAATTCAGTAAAATAAAGTAATGGAAAACAACCAGAAAGTCGGTTTTGGCGAAGCCCACGCGAAGCTCATCTTAATTGGTGAGCATTCTGTCGTTTATGGGCAGCCAGCCATTGCACTGCCTGTTAACTTGCTGAAAATGCGGGTGACGCTCATGAAGACGCGTTATGGGCAAATTATTCAGGATGCTGAGATGCGTAATCGCTTGGAACTCATGGAGGATGATTTTGAGGGGATTCGTCAGCTCATCTTGCGTCTTCTGAAAAAGTTTGATTCAGAAAAGATGCCATTTTCTTTAGAAATTGACAGTAACATTCCAAGAGGACGCGGCTTAGGAGCTTCTGCAGCTCTAGCTACAGCCGTTACCAAAGCTTTTTTTGATTATTTTGATGCTGACTTATCAAAAGATGAATTGCTTTATTTTGTCAATTTTTCGGAAGCCATTATACATGGCCGAGCTTCAGGCATAGATGCGGCAACCGTCAATTCAAACACTCCTCTTTGGTTTATAAAAAATCAAGTGATCGAGCCGCTTGAGATCGAACTTCCAGGACTTTTGGTAATTGGCGACTCAGGCATTCATGGACTGACAAGTCAAGCCATTTCAACCGTCCGGCAAAAACTGCATGAAGAGAAAGAAACAACAGAAGAAAATATCGCGCGCCTTGGAGATTATGCGACTCAGGCCAAGAAAGTATTAACTTCAAGCAAAATTTACGGTTTGGGTCCGATCTTGAACAGCTCACAGGCAATTTTGCGTGAACTGGGGGTCTCTCATCCAAAGCTTGACAATCTTATAGATGCAGCACAAAAGGCGGGTGCGCTAGGTGCAAAACTCACAGGCTCAGGCCTTGGCGGCGTTATGGTAGCCTTGGCTGCAAATGCGACAGATGCCATTCGAATTTCGCAAACGCTTGCCAAACACGGCGCGCAGAACACTTGGATTTTCAGTCTATAGTGTTTGCCGTCTTCAAGACCGTGAACTTTGCTGCTCAAGTCTGAATAGAACTGCATTCAGTCATATATTGAGAGATGAAATAAGCCAAAGCGAGACATGAACATCTTCTCTTACGAAGGGGGTTAAATGACGGAGATAATAACAGCTGCAGCTCACACCAATATTGCCCTAATAAAATATTGGGGAAAGAAAGATGCAGTGCTGAATATTCCTACCACATCTAGTCTTTCAATGACACTGGATCAGTTTTATACGACCACTTCGCTGGAATTTAATCCCTCTGCTGCACAAGACACCTTGATTTTGAATGGAAGAGAGACGGATGCCACACGTGTCCGCAAGTTTTTGAATATTTTTCGCAGCGAGTTTGTCAATTTTGAACCGCTTTCGGTAAGCTCTGAAAATCATGTTCCGACTGCAGCTGGTCTTGCTTCGAGCGCTTCCAGTTTCGCAGCTTTGACAGCCGCGATCAATGTTTTGCTGGATTTGAACTTATCTCCCATGCAAATGTCACGTTATGCAAGGCGCGGTTCAGGCTCAGCAACACGATCGATTTATGGAAACTTTGCGATTTGGAACAAGGGTGAAAACGACGCCAGTTCCTATGCAGAGAGCTTTTTAGATGCAGATATCGGCCTGTCAATGATTGTCGCAGAGGTATCTGATTCAGCCAAGAAGATATCGTCCACAAAAGGAATGCAGCTGGCTCAGACTTCTCCTCTTTATGCTGACTGGGTAAGAGATTCAGAGCGGGAGCTTCAAGAAATGAAGGTCGCCATAAAAAATTCGGATCTGGAGCAGATTGGCTTCATCGCGCAAGCAAATGCTTTGGCCATGCACGAACTGAACAGAACCTGTGTGCAGCCCTTTGACTATTTTGTCGATGAGACGCGCCAGTTGATCGCATTCACAGAGAGCTGCTACAAATCGGGCTTGCTGGCCTTTGTGACCATTGATGCTGGGCCTAACGTAAAAATAATCACAGATCATTCAAATGAGCAAACTTTGCTGAAAAGGCTGCAGGAAAACTTTCCGAGTTTGTCATTTAATATTGCCCATGCGGGGCAAGGAGTTCAAATTGTTTAGACATTTTGCGACAGTACAGGAATTTCATGATTGGTTGTTTAGTGAACCTGTGGTAACTGTAAAAATTCCAGGCAAGCTTTTTATTGCTGGAGAGTATGCTGTGACTCAACCAGGAGGAATGGCAATCGTGGCCGCTGTTGACAGTGATTTTTCAGTAAGCATCAAGCTCGGCGGGTCACATTCAACCTTGCGTACTAACATCGGCCTAGAAGATTTTTCGTTTCGCTTAGCGGATTTGCGGATGGCTGATTCAGTTGAGACACCAGAGCAATGGCATTTTGCACTTGCTGCTGTGAGGCACTTCCAAGCTGCAGTTGAGGACAACCTGGACATTGAGGTCGAAATTGACATTCATTCAGGACTTGGGTTCGGTGAGACAAAAAAAGGCTACGGATCAAGTGCTGCAGTAGTTTGCGGAATTGTCAAAGCATTGGATCTATTTTTTGATTCAAAGTTTTCACTTAGAGAGCAGTTTGAAATCGCGGCAGATTCACATTTTGAGGTACAAGGCTCTGGCTCTGGTGGTGACATTGCAGCCATCATTTATGGCGGTCTGATCGTCTACCGTAATCGTGATTTAATAGAAGCCCTTGATCTGCCGAAATCCTGGAAGGTCTATGCCATCTCAACAGGGAAATCAGTAAAGACAGGGCAGAAACTAACAGATTTACAGCTTTCGACAGATTTTTTGGCGGACTCAAACCAAATAGTAGAAAAATTATCGCGGACACAGAATTTTGCAGATTTCAAGGAAGGCCTGCTGGAAAATCAGGAAATTCTTCGAAAAAATCTTCCTGCGGATTATGTGACAGAGCAGCTGGCTTTCGCCTTGAATGCCGTTAATTCAGTCCCGCAGCTCGCAGGAAAAATCTCCGGTTCCGGATTTGGCGAAAACATCATATTATTTTCGTCAGAAGTCAGCCAAGAAGATCTAGAATCAGTGTCTGAGAAGCTTCAACGTCATGATATGGAACTGGAGGCTCTGAAAATTGCCCACAAAAATTAAAAAAAATATAGATTCTATTTCAGAAAAAGTCAAATACCAGCATAGAAAAGATGAGCATTTGTCCTTGGCGCAAAAATATTGGCATGATGGCCGCTTGAGTGGAAATGGCTTAGAAAACATCCGCCTGATTCCAAATACATTGCCGGAAATTTCTATGTCTGAAGTCGACATTTCCAGCCAGCTTTTTGACCATCATTTTGAAAAACCTTTCTATATCGAAGCGATGACTGGCGGAACCCCGCGTGGCGATAAAATCAATGCTCAGCTCGCAGAAATTGCCAAAAATCAGCACATTGCCATGGCAGTCGGTTCTCAATCCATTGCGCTGAAATACCCAGAACTTGAAGCAGGTTTTACTAAGGTACGTGAAATTCACAAAAATGGCTTTCTTTTTGCAAATATTGGTGCAAATATAGGTGTGGAAGAAGCCAAACGCGCGGTAGACATGATAGATGCGGATGCTTTGGAAATCCATGTCAATGTAATTCAAGAGATAGGCATGCCGGATGGCGATAAAGATTTTTATTGGCTGGATAATATTAATGAAATTGCTTCTCTGATTGACTTGCCGGTTATTGTCAAAGAGGTTGGCTTTGGTATGAGTCAGCGGACTTTCAAACTGCTTGAAGAAACTGCAGTTAGTGGCATTAATGTCGGCGGGAGTGGGGGAACAAATTTTGCCTGGATTGAAAAACATCGCACAAATCCTTTTTCCTTGTTTCTCGATGAGCAGGGCCTTTCATTGGCAGAAAGCCTCATAGAGGCTGAATATTCTCATTCGAGCAAAAAGCTGATCGCAACCGGAGGCATTCAATATGCCGATCAGATCGTGAAGTCGCAGATTCTAGGCGCCAGTCTGGTGTCATCTGCGGGAGATATTTTATTTAACTTAGTAGAAAATGGGGCTGACTATGTGGAGCTGATTCTTGACGGCTGGTCTTCAGATTTAAAGCGCTTTTACACCTTGCTGGGAGCAAAAAAATGGTCAGATTTGAGAAATTCGGAGCTGATCTATTCAGGACAACTGTTGGATTTCATCAATCAAAGAAAGTAAAGAAAACAGAATTCTTTAAAATAAAAATGAAACAAAAATTGTGTAAGTCTCACAAATTTTTTGCTATAATTAAACTATCAAAAAATTGGAGGATAACTAAATGGCACACATTTTACCAGAACTTCCTTATGCGTATGATGCGCTTGAACCTTTCTTTGACGAAGAGACAATGCATCTTCACCATGATAAGCACCACCAGACTTATGTCAATAACTTGAACTTGGCGCTTGAAAACCATAATGAATTTGATAGTTTGACCACTGAGCAGCTCTTGGAGGACATCAATGTTCTGCCTGAGGAGATTCGTACAACGGTTCGCAACAATGCCGGCGGTCATCTCAACCACAGCCTTTTCTGGAAATGGCTGGCACCAAATGCCGGCGGGATTGCAACAGGTGAGATTGGCGATGCGATCGCTGCAGAGTTTGGCTCATTTGAAGACTTCAAGCTCAAGTTTAAAGCAGCAGCAACTGGCCGTTTCGGCTCAGGATGGGCTTGGCTGGTAGTTGACAAGGACGGCAAACTGAAAGTGACATCGACTGCCAATCAGGACAACCCGATATTAGAAGGCGAAAAAGCAGTTCTTGGGCTTGATGTCTGGGAGCACGCGTATTACTTGAAGTATCACAACGTACGTGCTGATTATATCGAAGCCTTCTTTGACTTGATTAATTGGGATTTTGTGAATGAGCTCTACTCTGAGATTAAAAACAGGATGTGAAGTGCGCCCGTTAAGAAGCGTAAAGATTTAGGGGTTCTGGGTTCTGCCATAAGGCAGGTTCTAGAATCATCTAATCTTATAGCTTCTGGCGCACTGAACTCAGTTTAAAAACAGGGTGTAAGAAAAGTCCGTTTTGAAGCTTCATTATTTCAGGCTTTCTGAGCTCAGTTAGATCGAAAAACACATTTTTATCGAACCATAAAAGGACATTAGCAGCACTAATGTCCTTTATGCTTCTCCCGTCTTTTTGCCTGTTTGAACTCAAACTGTTTCAACTTCTTGGCGTCTTTTTGAGCTTTGCTGCGGACTTTGTGCGCATTCCTGCTTTGTTCCTGCATCAGCTTTAATGCTTGCTGCGCCTTAGTTCCTACCCCGATCCGATTTAATTTCTTCTGTGCTTCACGCTGCAGTCGTTTCGGATTGGCAGGAGATTTTTGTTTGCTGCAGCATTCGATTGATGGGCCGAAAACTAGGCCATAATAATGCTGAAGTATAAATTCATAAATCTGAAAATCTTTCGGTTCGGCACCAAAGGTGACTTTTGAAACAGATAATTTTCCCTTATCTGTCTTCTCAAAAATCCCAACCCAAAAAGGATCCTTGAAAAAGACTGTCAGGGAAATTTGAAGATTTGACATAAATGTCCCTCCTTAAACAAACCTACGCACAAGTGTACGGCTTTAGATATGCTGATCAAAGAAGGGACGACCAAGGAGGAGGGCTACTGATAATCTTAAAGCAAAAATGAGTTCAGAAAGCTGAAGCCAAAAAAGGACAAGTATCTTTTTATAGCAAGCTTCCAAACAATCGCTCCCGCATCTAATGACTATGTCTGGACTACCAACCAGACTGTGTTTTTATCTTTGTGAAACAAGTATAACACATCAGCCTAGGAATTCACCAAAATTTAGAAATTGTCCTGCTAAGTTGAGAGTATTGATTCCGCGCAAGATGTTGTATAATGGAGGAAGAACATCGCAAAATGCTTGTAAATGATGGGAACATCAAATAAAGCCTGAAAAGTCAATACAGTTAGGAGAACAATTTGAAGAACACACTAGAAAACCAGCAATTACAGATTACTGTTGACAGCCACGGTGCAGAATTACACCACATCGTCAAAGGCGGCGTCGAATACCTCTGGCAAGCCGATAAAGCCTATTGGGCACGTCATGCTCCCGTTCTTTTCCCAATCGTGGGAAAGTTGAAGAATGGCAGCTATCACATCGGTGAGGATGAGACAGAGTACAAGATGGGCGGCCACGGTTTCGCACGTGACAATGAGTTCGAGCTTATCAGAGCTGAAGAGGATGAACTGGTTTACGAACTCACTCAGAATGAAGACACACTGAACAAATACCCTTACTATTTCAGCTTCAAAATTACCTACAAATTAATCGGCAACAAAGTGCGCGTGCGCTACCATGTCAAAAATGAAGATGAGAAAATCATGTATTTCGGTGTCGGCGCACATCCAGCCTTCAACGTTCCACTCGCACAAGGCAGCTACGAGGATTATACCCTGACAATTAATCCGCTTGAAGACCGCACATTTATTCCGCTGGATCCGCCGACTGGCCTTCTTTCAATGGATGACAAGGAAGAAGTACAAGTTCACAGCATTCCTCTCACACACGATTTGTTCAAAAATGATGCACTTGTTTATACATCGAGTCCAGAAACTGAGGTCACACTCACAAATTCTTTGGATGACCGTTCGGTCAGCGTCACGTGGAAGGACATGCCATTTTTCGGTCTCTGGAGTCCATACCCGGCTGAAGCGCCATTTGTCTGCATCGAGCCGTGGTGCGGCGTGACCGATGATGACGGTACTGACGGCGACATTTCCACAAAATTCGGCATTAACGAGCTAGAGCCCGAAGGCCGTTTTGAGTGTGAATTCACGATTGAGATTAATTAAAAAACATCAATCTTTTAATTTCAGAAAGTGTTTCTGAAGAATTCTTGTGTGGTAATGATATGATAGCAATAGACATTCGTGAATATGATGAGGCTTATAAAAATCAAGTCATTGACTTGATACTTGAAATTCAGCAGCAGGAGTTTTCAATTCCAATCAGTAGGGAAGACCAGCCGGACTTAGAAAATATAGAAAACTTTTACCAGACTGGCAATGGAAATTTTTGGATTGCGCTGCGCGATGGTGAAGTTGTCGGAACAGTCGCACTGAAGGACATTGGGAATCATCAGGCAGCGCTTCGAAAAATGTTTGTAAAGGCTTCATACAGAGGCAAAGCAAGCAATGCGGCGCAAATGTTGCTGCAATGTCTATTAGACTGGGCAGAAAAACATGAATTTACCACAATTTATCTAGGAACCACAGCTCAATTTTTAGCAGCGCACCGATTTTACGAAAAAAACGGATTTGTCCAGATAGCTAAAGAAGAATTGCCGAGCAATTTCCAAGTCCTAAAAGTAGACACTCGCTTTTATAAAATGAGCATTGACAAGGATTAACGATAGCATAAACGATACAAATGATGCCAAAATAGGTTTATATTACTGGAGAAAAACATATGCCAAGACCCATTACAACGCTCTTCATGCTCATGTCATTAGACGGAAAAATCAGTCTTGGAAATTCTGACAGTCTTGATTTTGACAAAGATTTCCCGCAAATCAGCGGCCTCAAAGAAGGACTTCATCAGTATTACGAAATTGAGCAGACCACAGACTTGTGGAGCATGAATTCGGGCCGCGTGCAGGCAAAAATGGGTGTCAACGAAGCTGAGTTCATGGAAAAAGGTCCTGTGAGTTTTGTCATCCTTGACAACTCGCATTTGACAGCACACGGATTAGAGTATTTTGCCAGAAAGTCTAAAAACTTTGTCCTTGTCACCTCAAATCCTGAGCACCCCGCATTTGGCATGAATATTGAGAATCTGAATATTATTTTTCAGGAAAAGTTCAATCCTCGGAAGATGCTTGAGAAACTGTATTCTGACTACGGCTGCGAGCGCGTGACCATCCAAACTGGCGGCACACTGAATGAAATATTCCTGCGTGAGCAGCTCTTTGACTATATTGACATCGTTGTAGCTCCAGTTTTAATCGGCGGCAAAGACACTTCGAGTTTGATTGACGGAAGTTCACTAAACTCGGTCGATGAACTCAAGAAACTGGGCATTCTGCAGCTTCAGAGCTGCGAACAGCTTGAAAATTCCTATCTTAGATTGAAGTACAAGCTGATCAAAAATCTTACAATTCGTCCCGTAGAGCCAAAAGATGATGCTGCAGTCAAAAATTTGGTTCAGCAAAGCCTGAAAGAATTCGGCCTAGACACGCCAGGTACGGCTTACTTTGACCCAGAGCTGGGTAAAATGGCCGAGCATTATCAAGCAGCTGAAAAGGCTCAATACTGGGTATTGACGGACGATACGCACATTCTCGGCGGGGTGGGCATCTTTCCTATCAACGCGACCACCTGCGAAGTCCAGAAGTTGTATTTGAATACGGAGCTGCGCGGCCGAGGCTGGGGCGGGAAACTTATGAATCATGCACTGGACTTTGCAAAACAGCACTATCAGTATGCCTATTTGGACACTCGATCTGAACTGTCCAATGCGATCGGCATGTACAAAAGCTTCGGATTCAAGGAGTTAGAAGCTGCACCTGAACATGCTATCCATAACTATATGGATCATTGGTTCATCAAGGAATTATAAGACGAAAAATGTTAAAATAGAGGAAATTCAGAAAAGTGTGAAGTATGCCCGCTATGAAGCATAGAAAATTCTCCTAAATGAGGGAGAGGGGGGCCGTAAGCGACTGATGCCGCAAGGGTCTGCTTACTGGCTTCTGACATACTGAGCCCAATTAGCCAATTAGAAAGGTGAACTTTTTATATGTCAAATTTTACAGTTGTTGAGCATCCGCTTATTCAGCATAAACTTTCAATTTTGCGCCGCAAGGAAATATCTTCGAAAGAATTTCGTGAGCTGGTTGATGAAATCGGCATGCTGATGACTTATGAAGTTTGCCGGGATATGCCTTTGGAAGATGTCGAGATTGACACACCCGTTGCGCATATGACCGCCAAACGATTAGCAGGCAAGAAACCAGTCATCGTACCAATTCTTCGAGCAGGTATCGGCATGGTTGACGGAATGAGCAAGCTAATGCCTGCTGCACGCGTCGGTTTTATCGGCATGTATCGTGATGAAGAAACACTCCAGCCAGTTGAATATTTGGTTAAACTTCCGACAGATATTGCAGAGCGCCAAGTTCTTCTTGTGGATCCAATGCTTGCGACTGGCGGCTCAGCCATTCTTGGTGTTGAGACCTTGAAAAAACGCGGCGTGGAAAATATCAAGTTTGTCTGCCTCGTTGCGGCACCAGAAGGCGTAAAGGCCTTCACTGAAGCTTGTCCTGATGTTGATGTATTTGCAGCTGCGCTGGATGACCATTTGAACGAACTAGGCTATATCGTGCCAGGACTGGGCGATGCTGGCGATCGATTATTTGGTACTAAATAATTTATGATGCGATGTTTTCTGAATTCAAGAATAGAAAAAATTTCACAGCTAAATGAGTTTTTGCTATGAGAGGGTTCGCATCATTTTGAAATGAGAGAGAGTATTTTGAAAAAGAAAAAAGTTCCAAGCAAATGGTCTAAGGCATCAGCAGGCGGCTTTATTATTGCCCTAGGTGTCGTTTATGGAGATATTGGCACGAGCCCGCTTTATACAATGAAATCTATCGTGACTGGGCAGGGCGGTGGTAGATTTATTAATGAAGATTTTGTCATCGGCGCGGTTTCATTGATTTTTTGGACCTTGGCGCTGATTACGACAGTTAAATATGTCCTGATTGCCTTGAACGCAGACAATCATAAAGAGGGCGGTATTTTTTCTCTTTATACTCTGGTGCGCCGCTTTAAAAAATGGCTGATTGTGCCCGCGATGATCGGTGGCGCTGCGTTGCTTTCAGACGGAACATTGACGCCAGCGGTAACGGTCACTTCCGCGATTGAGGGGCTGCATGGCGTTCCAGATTTTGTGGCAGCTTTTGGCTCCAGTCAGAATGTCGTTGTAATCATTACCCTCTCCATTTTAGCTGTTCTTTTCCTAATTCACAGATTTGGAACTGACGTGATCGGGAAACTTTTT